>JAYTMI010000952.1:0-5768 GCA_043728625.1 Saprospiraceae bacterium
GATTTTCTCGTGAGTATCAAGGTTTTATAGATAGTGAAAATACGGACAAACCAATTTTGCAACAGGCTGTTGCAAAATTGGGGAATAGGGATTTATTGCTCGCTATCCCGTGGGGACACCATGCGCTTTTGATGGAAAAAATCAAAGACAAAGATGTTCGATTTTGGTATATGGAACAAGTCATTCAACAAGGTTGGATTCGAGATACTTTGCGTCAGATGATTAAAAGCGATGCTTACAAACGGCAAGGGGCGGTGCAGCATAATTTTGAACGCACACTGCCCGATGCGTTTTCTGAACTCGTCCAACAAACCTTGAAAGACCCTTATTATTTCGATTTTTTAACCCTTACGACGGCTTTTACAGAAAGAGAATTGGAACTTGAACTCATCAAACATCTTGAAAAGTTTTTAATTGAATTGGGTGCGGGTTTTGCTTTTGTGGGTCGTCAATATCCGATAGTGGTGAGCGATAAAGAATATGCGATTGATTTGTTGTTTTATCACCTCCGATTGCGGTGTTTTGTGGTCATTGACCTCAAAAAAGGCGAATTTAAACCCGAATATGCTGGAAAAATTAATTTTTATTGCACCGCCATTGATGAACTTTTAGCCCACGAGACCGACCAAGAAACCATTGGACTCATTCTTTGCCAAACCAAAGACAGCATTATTGCAGAATATGCTCTACGCAGTTTACAAAAACCAATTGGCATTTCTGAATATGAATTGACCCGCATTTTGCCCGATAATCTTAAAAGTAGCTTGCCAAGCATTGAAGATATTGAATATGAATTGGCAAAAGATAAGAAAACGAAATCCTAAATCATCCTTATACTGAGGGGTGAAATCACTCATCAGGTTTCAAATTCAACCGAATCGCCAAATCCTTCACAAGCGGATTCACCTCCATCATCAACATCAATTTATCACGAGGCGTAAGGTATTTTCTAAGCGGTGCAGACTTTGTCTCTGGCAATGCTAAGGATTCATCATAGACGATTTCAAGCGTTAACTCCGCGTCATTGAGGTCAAAACGAAGGAAATCTGCCAAACGAAACTCTTGTTGAATGATGCCTACCATTAAAGTTGAGCCAACTTTGGCAGTTACACTTTTAAGTTTTAATGCTAAATTAGCGGATTGCAAAGCGGCTTTTGTGGAAGGCGATTCATGTGTTTCAGCATATTTTTGCCACGATTCTTTTAGGTTTGCGACGTTTAGTTTTGAAACAGTCCGTTTCAAAATATTCTCTTCTTCTTCAATTTGTGCGGCAATGGCTTCAAGCGAACCTATTTTCATAGACGAACCAAAATTACTCGTTGATGTATTGGTACTCGTTGAGGTACTCACTTTTCCACTTGGAATGGCTGGTCCGGGCGTTTCTTCAACTTTATTTGTCGGCGGAATGGGTTCTTCGGCAATTGAAATGGGCGTGTCAACCTCTTTATACTGAGGGGGTGCTTGACTGCCTGAACGAGGACTTGTAGTGGTGCTTTTAGTCTCTAATTTGCTCCCAACATTAGTTTTTTTTTCAACAAGCATCTGTTGAGGCATAGCCGAAAGGTCAACGGCACGACCAATATAGGTCATTTTTATCAACGCCATTTCAACGTGCAAACGCTTGTAACGTGCCATTTTGTAGTTAACATCACAATCATTACACAAATTAAGAGCCGTCAAAATGAAAGAAGTAGAAGATAAGGCGGCTTGATTTTGATAACGTTGTTTCAAATTTTCACCGACTTCCAAAAGTTGTAAAGTTTGTAAATCCTTAGAAACCAATATATTGCGTAGGTGTTCAGCCATGCCCACAATAAACGTATCGCCTTCAAAACCACGACGCATCACGTCTTCAAAAGTATTCAATACTGAGGGGAGGTCTTCGGACAACAAGGCATCGGTCATTTTGAAAAAATAATCGTAATCCAATACGTTTAAGTTTTCAATGACATCGGCATAGTGGATTGTGTTGTCAACGCTCGCGGAAACGATGCGGTCAAAAATCGAAAGCGCATCACGCAAAGCACCGTCTGCCTTTTGAGCAATGATATGCAGCGCATCAGGGTCGGCGGTAATGCCTTCTGCTACACAAATAGTTTGCAGATGTGAAACAATATCAGGTATCTGAATCCGTCTAAAATCAAAGATTTGGCAACGAGAAAGAATTGTTGGAATAATTTTATGCTTCTCTGTCGTCGCTAAAATGAAGATAGCATGAGCGGGCGGTTCTTCCAAAGTTTTCAAAAAAGCGTTGAAAGCCGATGAAGAGAGCATGTGTACCTCATCAATAATAAAGACTTTGTACTTCCCTTGCTGCGGCGGTATGCGGGTTTGGTCAACAAGCGAGCGCACATGTTCAACCGAATTATTTGAAGCGGCATCGAGTTCAAAAATATTGAACGAAGCACTTTGACTGAACGCACGGCAGGAATCGCACGTACCGCAAGCCTCAAAATCGGGCGTGCGATTCGTACAATTGAGTATTTTTGCTAAAATACGGGCATTGGTTGTTTTGCCAACCCCGCGAGGTCCACAAAATAAAAAAGCGTGAGCAATATGGTCTGTCCGCAACGCATTTTTCAAAGTTTGCGAGACGTGTGCTTGTCCAATGACATCAGAAAATTTCTGTGGACGGTATTTTCTTGCGGATACGATAAATTCGCTCATGGCGCAAAACTACGGAATTAAATGCCCACCAAAAAAAGTTTTTTCCCACA
Source organism: Saprospiraceae bacterium (assembly GCA_043728625.1). Classification (GTDB taxonomy): domain Bacteria; phylum Bacteroidota; class Bacteroidia; order Chitinophagales; family Saprospiraceae; genus JAAFJT01. Next base: position 2,718 of record JAYTMI010000952.1, read on the forward strand.
TTTTGCAATAATTTGTTTGTTTTTTTTGCCCTTCTGCACGAAGTTTTGCGTTTGTAGTGTCGGGGTGATTTGAAATCACCCCGACACTTAGTCTGTCTAAAAAAAAGTGCCTATATCGTAGAGCAAAAAAATAACTGTAAATTCGCAAAAAAATTCGCTTTATGACTCAATTACAATCCTTTACATTTAATCCTTTTTCAGAAAATACTTATATCGTTTTTGACGACGAAACACGTGAAGCCATTGTCTTCGACCCAGGCTGTTACACAACGAATGAACGGAAGTTACTTAAAAAATTTATTGATAATAATCAATTGATTGTCAAACGATTAATCAATACACATTGTCACCTTGACCATGTTTTTGGCAATCCTTTTATCATCGAAACCTATAATGTGCCTTTGGAATGTCATCGTGCGGAATTGCCTATTTTAGCACGTGTCGAAGCTGCGGGAATGATATTTGGCACACCCGTTTCGCCGCAAGAAGCCCCCTCAGTATTCATCGAAGATAACGATGTTATTACGCTCGCTGGCATCGAACTTAAAGCCATTTTAGCACCCGGACATTCGCCCGGCAGCTTGTGTTTTTATGATGAAAAAAATAAATTTTTGATTGGTGGCGACGTGCTTTTCTTTGACAGCATCGGCAGAACCGACTTGCCCGGGGGCAATCATGGACACCTTATCAACAGCATCCAAACCCGTTTGATGCTGTTGCCTGACGATGTAAAAGTCTATTCTGGACATGGGCAACCGACGACGATTGGACATGAAAGACGCTCTAATCCTTTTCTAAATTAACAAAATGGAGAGAAAAACACTTACTTACCGCCATTCAACCATCAGCTTCCTGCGTTTCGGCACAGGCGAACAATTGCTTTTGGCATTCCACGGCTTTGGCGATAGGTCGGCAATGTGGTTGAACGTGCGAGAGGGTTTTTCGACAGAATTTACAGTAATAGCAATTGATTTGCCGTTTCATGGGCATACCGTTTGGCGAGAAGATGTTTTTCGCAGCCGAGATTTTGAGGCAATTGTTCAAGAGTTGCTAAGAATTGAAGGCAGAGAACGGTTTTCGGTGGCGGGTTTTAGTTTTGGCGCAAGGATAGTGCAACGCTTGTTTTTTAGGTTTCAACACCGCATTGACCATATTTTACTTTTTGCGCCCGATGGTTTTGGTACAAAATGGATGTTTGAAATCACGATGCTGCCAAAATTTATTCGTCGTTTTACAAAATGGTTGTTAAACCGTCCGAGTTGGTTTGTACGTATCTTGACCTTTTTTTATGACCATAAACTCATCAATCGTTTTGTTTACTCATTCACTTACAATCATTTAGGTCGTACCGAAAGGCGTGAACGGCTGTTCTCTTATTGGCTTTTGATGGACGATTTTGTGGTAAAACCAGAACGTTTTAAAACAAGATTGGTAAAAAGCGGTATTCCAACAGATGTTTTTTTTGGCAAAAACGACGACCTTGTTCCCGTCCGCAGTGGCTATTGGTTGGCAAATGAAACTCAAAATATACGGCTTCATATTGTTGATGATGGGCATAAATTGGTCAATGAAAAACGGAATGATGCTTTGAAGGCTATTTTTCAGCCGCCTGTGGTGACCTTATAAATCATTTTCTCATCATTCATACTTCATCATTCATATCTAAAAAACGATGTTAAAAATAAAAGTAAAAGCCAGTCAGATTACGAACCTCACCGATGCCCGCTATTTTGCCGCCAAAGAAGTTGAGTGGTTGAGTTTTAATTTTGCGGAAGGGTCTGAAAACTATATTGACCCGATGAAGGCGCGTGCCATGTTTGAATGGGTACATGGTCCGCACATCGTTGCAGAGTTTGATGGATTTTCGGCGACGGATATTAACTTTTATACTGAGGGGTATCAATTGAGCCATATTCAAGTCGGTATGCAGACATCTGTTGAAGACGTGTTTACCCTGAAAGCGCCATCCATCATCAAAGAAATCACTATTGAAGCCTCTACAAACCTCGATATACTGAGGGGTCTAATGCGCCCGTTTACAGCATCCGTCGAAGCCTTTCTACTCAATTTTGAGCGAAATGGATTGGGGTTTTCAAGCCTTAAAAATCCCAATTCGATGATTAAGGTTGAGGATTTGAAAACACTTTGCGACGAGTTTAACATAATATTAGCTATTGATTTTCAAACAATTATGCTCGAAGAATTACTTAATTTAAACCTTTACGGTTTGAGTTTACAAGGCGGCGAGGAAGAAAAAGTGGGCGTTAAATCGTTTGATCAATTAGATGAAATTTTGGAGAAATTAGAGGTTGAAGAATTTTAAAAACAGGACGGGACAATCTTAGGAAGATTTAAAATCTTCCTAAGATTAATACCGACAAACATGAATACCTATTTCATACTTTTATAAATCGCCTCGCCCACTTCCGTCCGAATATTCAATGTGCTTATTTTGTTATTATCCCTTGTTGGATAAACGCGATTCGATAAAAACACATACACGATATTGTATTTTGGGTCAACCCACGTAAAAGTGCCTGTAAAACCTGAATGTCCATAACTTTCAGGAGATGCCGATTGAGGTCCATTGGTTATTTTTTTATTAAAATCCAGTTTATCGAAGGCAATGCCACGACGGTTATTGAGTGTTGGAAATTGGTATTTTGTACACGAGTCAATGACCGCCCGTTTGATAAATTGCTGCCCACCATAAGCCCCTTTTTGCAGATACATTTGCATTAATTTCATCAAGTCATTAGCGTTGCCAAAAAGCCCTGCATGACCTGAAATACCATTCAATAAAGCTGCCCCTTCGTCGTGTACATGTCCATGAATCAGTGTCTTTCGGAACAGAGAATCGTATTCCGTCGGTGCAATTTTTGATTTATCATAAAAACGCAAAGGGTTGTATGTCAATGAATTAGCACCGATGCTTTTATACGTTTTCTTCAAATAAGTCTCCCAATCCGTACCCGCAATTTGCCCCATCATATCGGGATATGTGTAGTAATGCAAATCACTATATACATAACCTTGTTCGGGTTTGAGCGG
>JAYTMI010000953.1:0-7325 GCA_043728625.1 Saprospiraceae bacterium
AATGGGTTCGAGTACCATGTTCGGGGAACTTTAAAAGTTCCCCGAACATAAAGTTCCTCTCCTACAAACGAAGCGCGTCATTAGTAACGAAGTGAAAGATTCTAAATACCAATGCCTTTTAAAATCAGATTTTTTCACTGTATTCAGAGTGACAAAAATTATATTGCAAATAATTATCAAAATATGGTTTAACTTAAAAACATCTGTTCAAATATGAAAAAGTTCATTTCTGTTTTCTACTTTATTTTAATGACAATGACCGTCACATTTTCTCAAAATAGCCAAAAAGAAACACCTAATTCTGATGATATTGCCAACCCAATGGTGCAGATGCAAAAGCAATTGGCTGAACAAATGAAAAAAATGTTTGGCAATAGCAACGGCAGCGATTCCACTGAAAACTTCGGTTTTTCATTCAAAAACATGCCTTTTCAGATGGATACAAGCATGATGCAGTCATTCGGCATGATGTTCGACGGACAAAATTGGCACAACTTATCACCCAATGGTGATACGTCTATGAACGAATCCTTACGTGGATTTCAAGGACAAATGCCCGATTTTGGCAAAGGTTTTAACCTCAATGATATGTTCAAAGGTTTCAGCAGCATGTTTAAAGACGGTTTTCCTGTGTCTCCAAATACCGATGGTATGCCACTTGTTCAACCTTACGACAAACAAAGAAAAGGCGATGAACCTAAGAAAAAAGGAAAATACAAGACGGAGTCTTTGTAATTGGTTATTGGGGATTAGGGGTTGGTTATTTACGACTAACGAATAACTAATCCCCAATAACCAATCCCCAAACCAACTTTCAATTTTTTTTGAAAGTTTTTGCAACAATTAGATACTCACTTACATTATATTGTAGAACTTTGTAGTGGCAGAATTACTGAATCATATCGCAACTCAATTCTTTTCTATGCAAGACATCATCAAAAAAGCACATCTCATCATTTATCGCATTCAGCAACGCGGTTTAGAAGTATTCCTTGTCAACCACGACCTTGAGGGCGATGATTGGCATTTGCCGCAAGCCCCCCTCAGTAAAATGAACGCTGATGCGATTGAACTCGACCCCGTTGAAAAAGATGGTGAACAATATCAAGCGATAGCAGTTGAGGGCGATTGGCACGACATTCCTTCGCTCAAAGGTTTGATAAAACAAGATATGCGTTTGGTGTCTGACAAAGTTTTCAATGAGTTGGAAAAACATGGTACTTACTTTGCCGTCAAGGATGCTTTCAAAAAAGTACTGCCACAGCAATATGCTTTTTTAAAAGAATTGAAAGAAGTGATTTCTGAAAAAAATTCTGTAAAAGATTTATAGTCAATTATTTATAAATTTTATTGCTCAATAATTTATATTAAACAACAAAGCGTAATGAAATCGAAACTTCATTACGCTTTGTTGTTTAATATCTTTTAGGAATCCGTCTGTGTTTTAAGTTGAACCAAAGAAACCGTATTTTTTACCTTTTTCAAAACTGTAATTTCATAACCATCAACTATGATTTTATCGTTTGTATTAGGGATTTTTCCAAATTTTTGAATCACAAGACCTGCAAGCGTGTCGTAATCACTGTTTTCGGCAATGGCATCTGGAAGCAAATTATTAATGTCGTGGAGTGCTGCAGTCGCAACGATGTTATAGGTGTAGTCGTCCAATTTTTCGACAATAGGTGTTTCATTGTCCGTTTCATCTTGAATTTCGCCGACCAATTCTTCAATAATATCTTCCATCGTGACGATGCCTTGCGTTCCGCCAAATTCATTGATAACAATGGCAATATGTATGTGTTTTTGTTGAAATTCTTTCAGCAAACTGCTAATTTTCTTGTTTTCCGGAATAACTACCACAGGGCGGATCAACTCCGAAATGACAATAGTACCTTTCTTTTGAAGCATGTGCATCATGTCTTTTATATAAACCACACCTTTAATGTTATCAATATCATCCTCATAACACGGTATGCGAGAATAGCCTTCCTCAAAATATTTTTCGAGGTCTTCATCTTTAAATTTATTGACATCAATCGTCACCATGCGTGTGCGTGGAATCATGATTTGCCGCGCGGTTCGTTCCGAAAAATCAAAAGCATTTTTGATAATATCAAAATCAGTGGTTTTCACATCTACATGCTCGCTCGTTTGTTGCACTAAAAACTTCAGTTCGTCGGCACTGTGCGCTTCGGACCCATGAATCGCATGAATACCAAATGTTTTCAATATAAAACCAGCAATACCGTTCAAAATCCAAATAAACGGTCTGAAAACCCAATAAAAAATATTTAACGGATAGGCGACCCACAAAGTCGTTGCTTCGGGTCGTTGAATGGCTATAGATTTCGGTGCCAATTCTCCAAAAACGATGTGTAGGACGGTAATGATAGCAAATGCCATGGGCAAAGCAATTTGATGCGCCAATACTGGGTCAACTGTGAAGCCAAAAGCGTGCATGATGCCTAAAATAATTTTGGAAACAACAGGCTCGCCTACCCAACCCAAACCCAAACTCGCCAAAGTAATGCCCAGTTGAGTGGCTGCTAAGTACCCATCTAAATGGGCAATAATATGTGCGGAAAGTACAGCTGCCCCGCTTCCTGTCTTTGCTTTCATCTCAATTCTCGAAGCACGCACTTTTACGATAGCAAATTCCGCAGCCACAAAAAAACCGTTCAATGCTACCAACAACAAAGTAATAAATATGTCAGAACCCATAATTTTATATTTATTCAAAAAAACATTTGATACTTTTTAATAACTGGTTCATAATAAAACAAGGCATTTATTGGCGATTTTGCACATATTTTTCCATTCCCGCCGCTATCTTTCTATCATTCGCCAAACGAGGTACTTTATTTTGCCCACCTAATTTACCTTCCGATTTCATATAATCCCTAAAAGCATCGCGTTTCATAGAGCGAATAATGAGTGGACGAAGGATATTACCCGTTATCAAATCATAGTAGTAGATATTTTGTTCAGTCATCGCTTTATCCACTTTTTGCTCAAATTCAAGCATATTTGTAGGCAAATTGTCAAATTCGACAAACCATTCGTGATATGCCAAACCACCATCTGTTGGCATAACTTGCGGCGCAACATGAAATTCGACAATACGCACCCCCTCAGTATTGGCGACCGAAAGCAAGGCTTCTTCCACTTCTTTACCGATAACATGCTCGCCAAAGGCAGAAATAAAATGCTTTATGCGCCCAGTTACGACAATGCGATAAGGGTTTTTAGAGACAAATTCAACTGTATCGCCAATACTATATCCCCAAAGCCCTGCATTATTGTTGATGATAAGCGCGTAATTCACACTTAATTCGATATCTCGGATGCTGACCCTTGTGGCATTTTCATTGCCATATTCATTCACTGGAACGAACTCGAAAAAGATACCAGAATCCACATTCAACCACAAGCCTCGCTCGGTTTGTGAATCTTGAAAAGCGATAAAACCTTCGGACGCAGGATAGGTCTCAACACCGTCTAAACGTTTGCCAACAAGCTCCTCCAACTTCGCTCTATAAGGTTCAAAATTGACCCCCCCATAGACAAAGACAGAGTAATTGGGGAAAATTTCAACCACCGTTTTTTTACCCGTATGTTCCAAAAGTCGCTCATAATACATCTGAACCCACGGCGGAATCCCTGAAATAAGGGTCATATTTTGCCCAACTGTTTCCTTTACAATCGCATCAACTTTGTCCTCCCATTCCTCTATGCAATTTGTTTTATAACTCGGTAACTGATTACCTTTCAACCAATTAGGAATCATGTGATTGGAAATACCTGACAAACGTCCTGTTTTTATACCATTCACTTCGTCCAATTCAGGACTACCAGAAAGGAAAATCACCTTACCGTCGAGCCATGCGCCTTTGCCTGTTTCAGCATAATAATTGAACAAGGCATTACGAGCCGAACCGAAGTGATTGGGTATAGAATCCTTAGAAATCGGTATGTATTTGACACCCGAAGTTGTGCCACTTGTTTTTGCAAAATAAGCAGGTTTACCCGTCCATAACACATCGGATTCACCGTGTTTGACACGTTCTATATAGCCTTTCAAATCCTCATAATCACGTATCGGCACACGTGCTTTGAAATCTTCATAAGTACGAATATTTGCAAAATCATGGTCACGCCCAAAAGCGGTTTTTGACCCCCTCAGTATCAGATTGCTAAAAACGCTTTCTTGTGCTTCAACTCCTGTTTTCGATAGTTCAGCGATACGTTGCGCTATGTGTTTGGCAAAAGGTTTTATTAAAATTGACTTCCAACCCATTCTTTTTATTTGTTTTGAAATGCAAAAGTAAGAGGATGTTACAGTTCTTAGGTAAGAAAGAGGTAAAATACTGAGGGGTGGTTTATGAAAGCTAATAATTTTCACATATCAACAGCCTCATTTTTTGAACTTTGTTATTTATATGAAAAAGTGTATTTTTGCAGAAAACAAGAATAATGACTGGAAATTTATTGGCTTATGAAGAGGTCGCTAATTTTATTGCAGAACTCGACCCAAACAAGTTGTTGACATTGAAGCCGTCACCAACGGTTCAAGCTCGTGTTGAAGCCTTGATTGATAAGAAAAAAGAAAACGGTTTAGTCTATGAAGAACAGTATGAACTTGACCGCTATTTAGCACTTGAACACCTTATCTCATTGGCAAAAATTCACGCTCGAAAGCATTTAAAAGCTGCATGAGTCGCTACATATCAGATAATTTAAGGTCATCTATCGCATTGAAAGCTCATTTTCGATGTGAGTATTGTCTTATCCATGAAGAAGACCAATTTTTCACCTTCCAAGTTGACCATATCATAAGTCTTAAACATGGCGGTAAAACCGAGTTCAGCAATTTAGTCTATACATGTTCTGTTTGTAATCAAAATAAAGGCTCTGACCTGGGTACATACTTAATCAATAGCAAACGTTTAATACGTCTATACCATCCAGGCAAAGATAGTTGGTCAAGTCATTTCGATATTGAATATGGAGAAATTATTCCTAAATCACTTATTGGACAGGCAACTATCAAAGTTTTAGATATGAATAATATTGATAGAATTATTTTGAGACAAGCCTTAACCGATGAGGGTCGTTATCCAACGAAATAGGTCTTCTTAAAAAACAATCATTGCCAATCCCTTATGTTTCAATACATTATAAAACGTCTCGCCTTAACGATACCGACATGGCTCATTATTTCAGTCGTCATTTTCAGCCTAAGCCGCTGTGCGACAGGCGATGCTGTGAGTGATAAATTGCGGAATAGTGCCGAATCTAATTCAGCGAATCGGATTTCTGATGCTTTATATGCCGAAACAGCGCACCACTTAGGATTGGATAAACCCACTTTTTATTTTTCATTTTTACCTGCCGCTTTTCCCGATACATTATATAAAATCATACGCCGTGATGAACGCCAAGGACTTGAACACTTGATATGGCAATATGGCAATTGGTCTGCTATTTCTGATTTTTACAAGCAAAATAAGGTGTTTTTATCAAAAATTGGACAAAATACTGAGGGGGGTATTTTTGAAAATAATGCTCAACAACTGTTGATTCAACACTCCGACGCAGCTATTTTCTTTCATATCCATGAGTTAGAACGTTTATCTGATACAACTGTTTTTAAATCTGATGTCGAAAAAATAGCAGAAGCATATACCCATCTCAAACAAAATGCAACAACTCGTCAACTGTATATCCCCCGATTTCATTGGTTTGGGTTTGATAATCAATATCATCATTGGCTCGTGCAATTTCTAACAGGTGATTTTGGTTTGTCCAAAAATGACCAAACGGTTATTGAAAAGCTCAAACCAGCCATCAGTATCACACTTGTTTTGAGTCTTTTTGCTATCCTTTTAGCCTTTTTGATAGGCATCCCCTTAGGTGTTTTCATTGCTACTAATCGCCAAAATAAGCGTGGGCGTTGGGTTATGCGCTTGATTTTTGCTGTTTATTCGCTGCCGACTTTTTGGTTAGCGACATTGGCTGCTATGTTTTTAACGACCCGTTTTTATGGCTCAAAAATATTTCCCAACGTGGGTCTGGCAACCGATGTACCTGTGGGCGCAACGATTTGGGAAACCCTATTTTGGAGCGCAGGGCATTTGGTACTACCTATTATATGTATGGCACTGCACCCAAGCGCCGTCATTGCCCGACAAATGCAAGGAGCCATCGTGGATGTCTTAAAAAAAGACTATATACAAACTGCCCGAGCCAAAGGATTGCCCCAAAGCCGTGTTATCTGGCACCATGCCGTCCGAAATGCTTTAACGCCACTTATCACCTTATTCGGTCAAATGATTCCTTCAATGATAACAGGCGCATTCGCTGTGGAATTGATTTTTAACCTTCAAGGCATGGGTCGAACAACTCTTGAAGCAATATTCAGCAACGATTGGTCTTTTGTTTATGCTGTTCTCATGCTTTTAAGCCTTGTCATACTTTTGAGTAATGTCATTGTGGATGTGCTTTATCGCTGGTTTAACCCGCGTGTGGGATTTTCTTAGATATTTGAAAAGCACAGAAGTAACTTTATACACTTTGTCACGTTTACTTATAATGAAAAGGAGCCCGTATAGAAATGCTGACTTATCTTGCTTGTTTGACTTATTTAAAGCCTAAAAAGTAGGCTTGTCAATAATAAAAAAATGTTTTTTCAAAAAATATCACCCTTTTCAAGTGCGGTTTTTTGTCACATACCGTTTTCTAATTCAAACAGACCGCTCACACAAATTATGTTTTCATTTAAACTCTAAACCCTTTACTATTAAATTATTGGCACGTTTTTAGCAAGAATTATATTTATAAATGAGTTAAGAAAAAAAATAATTTTAAGCGCAAAGAAGGTACATGTTTTTCGAAATCTTGTCATAACTTTGCACTAAGAAACCTGCTGTTTTGTAGTATGAAAAGCGCAGTTAGATAGTTAAGACAGCAGCTCATAACCATAATTTTTTTCTTGAAACTTAGGCTTCGCAAAAACTCATTTTAATTTTTTTTTCACAGCAAGAAAGATTGTTGTTCGGTTTGAAAAAGTTGGCATAGTATTTGTTAATTAAATAATATGATTCATGCTAAACTTTAGCCGTTCTAAAAACCGATTATTTATTCTGACGATAATTTTACGCAATGATTAAATCAATCTCTGTCAAAAAATTGTCTATTATACATGGGTTAGTTTGTCGGTCTCTTCAAAAATCGATTGACCGACAAACAGACCCTCATCCAAAATGACTTAAAAATAGTGTTTGTTCATAGTGTTTGTTTTTTGTTTTGTCCCTGTCCAATAACTT
>JAYTMI010000954.1:0-1988 GCA_043728625.1 Saprospiraceae bacterium
TGTGCATTCACACCGCCGATATAGCGATACAAAGGCTGATTCGATTCCCGAGCCGCCGCTTTTGCAACTGCAAGGCTGACACCGAGAATGGCATTTGCACCCAATTTGCCTTTGTTCGGCGTGCCGTCCACTTCAATCATCAATTTGTCAATCAAGCGTTGCTCGAAGGCATCGTGACCGTGCAAGACGTCGTTTAAGGTGGTATTGACATTATTAACAGCTTCTAACACACCTTTACCGAGGTAGCGAGACTTGTCGCCGTCGCGTAATTCAACCGCTTCGTGTGTGCCTGTTGAGGCTCCAGATGGAACGGCAGCTCTGCCGATAAAACCACCTTCAGTCATGACTTCAACTTCGATAGTCGGGTTGCCACGCGAATCGAGAATCTCACGGGCGTGTACGTTCAGAATTTCACTCATTTATTAAGTTTGATTTTTTATAAGAAATAGACATTAATCGTTGATTTTTGTTTCAACAGCCCCTCTGTAACGACATGTTTGTAAGCCACGAGCGGGTGATATAAATTTGGATAGTGATACTTGGTAAGACGCACAAAGATAAACCATTGAAACCAAATCAAGTATTTACCAAGAGAAAATTCTTTATTTTACTTGAAAAGGAAAGATTTTACTTCATTTACGAAGCATATCGAGTAGGGATAAAAAGCGGTTGCGGTATTTCCAAACCTTGAAATAAGGCGTTAAAGTAGGATTGAAACCCCTAAAAAAGGACTCAACACCTGACAACATTGAGCCTTCAAAATCAAAAATATCTAAGCCTTGTGCTTTTGCGTCGTAGATAGCTTGTGCCAACAAAAAGGACGTTGCTCCTTGTTTACGCCCCATCTCAGTAGTACCTCCTGCCAAGTAATAAGCTATTTTTTTATCCAAAACAATATAAATCGCTGCTTCAATGCCCCCCTCAGTATTCGATGCAAAATAGAGTTTTTTTTGATTGTTTTTTTTCAAAAACGCATGAGTATTTTGCCAAATAGAGTAGGGAACAGGGCTTTTTAGGTTTTGACGTTCAAAAGTTAAGTTATTGATTGTCAAAAATTTATCTAAGTCATCTGAATGTGTTATATGAAAATGCTGTTCCGCTTTGCGAATATTCCGTTGTGTATGTTGTTTAAAATCGGAGAAAAGATTGTCCGTTTTTTGTAAATCTAAATGATAAGTATAACGTGTTGTTTGTTGAAAACCTGCCCAATAAAAAGGTTGCCAATCCGTCAAAGTTGTCGAGAAACGAAAATTTGCAAAATGAAAGAGTGGTAATTGCTGAATTAACTCCTCCAATATTTTCTTTACTGAATGATATTGTTCATGCTGTTTTTGGGTGTCTATTTTTCTAAACCATATTCCACAGAACGCAGATAGGGGTGGTTCACTTAAAATCGTCAAACCCCATTTTTGCTTCATTTGGAAAGTCAAAGCACCGATTATTTGACCTTTTTTATCTTTTGATAAAACGACTTGCCAGCTCGACCCCTCAGTAACGACAGCATCTAACCACCCATTTTGCATGAAAATAGGAATGGTTTCCTCTGTTTGACAGAGTTCGATATAGTCAAGTTTGTTTTGTTTCATATTACTTTACCGAAATTTTCTTACAACTTTAATTTATTTATCAAAAAAATGTCTTGAATTAAGGGCAAAAATAATCATCTTCGCAACCTAAACAACAAGAATGTATGAAATCTAAACCTATTGATATCGTCAGCGTTGGTGAACTGCTGATAGATATGATCTCTATTGAATTTGCCGACAAAATGGACGAAGTTGAGACTTTTAAGCGTATTGTCGGCGGCAGCCCTGCCAATTTAGCTATGAATATGCGGCGTTTGGGCAATAATGTTCGCCTTGTTTCTACGGTTGGAGACGATGATATGGGTGATTTTTTGATGAATTATGTCAAAAAATTGAACTTAGACACTTCTCTTATGCGTCAAACGAACGTGCCAACGACCATGATATTGGTCAGCCGTTCAA
>JAYTMI010000955.1:0-1569 GCA_043728625.1 Saprospiraceae bacterium
ATCAACAGCTTCGACAACGCTTTTGTCCTAAAAGTAAAGAAAACGATTGAATCGCATTTGGCGGATAATCATTTTGATGTTGAAAAACTCGGACGTACTTTAGCCTTGAGTCCATCACAAGTAAACCGCAAATTGTCCGCTTTGATGGGTTTGACAGCCAATAGTTTTATTCGGACAGTCCGTTTGATGAAATCTAAAGAAATGCTCCAACATTCAGGTTACAGTATTTCGGCAATCGCTTATGACTGTGGTTTTAATGACCCTGCTTACTTCAGTCGTGCGTTTAAACAAGCATTTGGCGTAACGCCGCAAGTGTGGCGCGAAGAAAATCCAGTGACATAGAAACATGAGATTTTTGTTCTTTAACACAGAGCCACATAGCGCACATAGTTTTTTTTTCTTTTTTAATTAAAAAACTATGTACACTATGTGGCTCTGTGTTAAAAAGACAAAAAAACGTGCTATTGTTTTCCTTAAATGCGTGATTACTCCTATTTGTGTCCGATTTGTCCAAGCCTTTCTTTATCAAGACCTTACACTTTTGTCCTATCAATGACTTAATAAAGGTCAAATAGAAATATACGGTTCATACAACCAAGATGGCTGTTAGTTCTTTCACATTTGGTTTTGGAATATCAAGGATTCATATCGTCATATAAAATCAAAAGAGAATAATTATTACGCCTGTATCACTGTCAGAAAATCAAAATGAATAGCCTCATCCATCCGCAATAGACACAGCACTTAAAAAAAGACCCCTCAGTCCCGAGGTTTCGGGATTCAGAAATATTTTCTATAAAAACAATTTTTTAATTCTTTTTAAATCAATAATCTAATGAAAAACAATCTTTTAGGTCGTGCAGCCAAAGCCGTGACCACAGGAATCCTTTACTTTTTGTTCGCATCCATGAGCTTTGCTCAAACGCCCACTTACAAAGACTTGGTCGTTGACAACCCAAATGCCGAAGCCGATATGAAAGTCATCGCAGACTTTTCAAATGCTATTGCTGCGGGCGATGCTGCCAAAATGAAGAGCCTCTTATCCGACAAAGCGATGATGTATGGTCCCAGCCCAGTAGATTCAAGTACGGGCGAGAAATATGTCCAAGGTTGGATAGAAAGCGCTTTTAAAACTTCAACTGACCGCAAAATGAATTTTGTTCAACAAACTTTTAAGGTGACGCAAGGCAATTTAGCGGGCAATTGGGTCTCTCAATGGGGCGATTACAGCTTTACACAAGATGGAAAGACGATTAAATTTCCGTATCAAACCACATCACGTATCGTTGATGGCAAGATAGTCTCCTCGCGTGTTTACTATGACAGTCAGTATATCTTGACACAATTGGGATTCAAGTTAACACCGCCTGATGCGACGGCGAAGAAGTAGAAAACTATTGGGTGTACAACTTTCAGAAAGTTGTACACCCCCTCAGTATAAACCCCCATTTTTATTAAAACTATTCAATTAAAAATCATAATTAAAATGAAAACAGTCATTCAATCATGGGTACTTACCCTTTCAGCTTTGTTTATTGTTCAGTCAACCCTTTTGGCACAAGCGCAAAT
>JAYTMI010000956.1:0-2198 GCA_043728625.1 Saprospiraceae bacterium
GCTCGTAATTTTTGGCGACTCGACAGTACTGTTGCAACGTCCTCTGATACAGCTTACATCAAAGGTATTTTAGACCAACTCATTATGTCTAAACGACAACCTATTTTGGTCAAAGACGATTTGGGTATGATTATCAATAAAATATATTTTGATGATTCTCACCTACTTACTTTATTGAAATATTATCCTGTATTTCAATTTATTCTTATCGGTTTATTTATTGGCTTCGGCTATTTGGGCTTCAGTTCGGCTCGTCGCAATGAGCAAAACCGCGTGTGGGTCGGTATGGCAAAAGAGACAGCGCATCAACTCGGCACACCTATAGCTGCCATTCTGGGTTGGATTGAACACTTACGTTCGTCGCATGAAGACGATGAAGCGACACAAGAGGTCGTTGATGAACTACAACACGATGTTGACCGCCTATCACTTGTCGCTGACCGTTTTTCTAAAATCGGTTCTGACCCTGAATTAATCCCTACGAATATGTACGAAGCGATTGAACGTTGTCGTATTTATATGCAAAAACGTGCACCAAGAAAAGTCGTTTTCAACTTTCCGACACTCGATACACCCCCTCAGTATGCAGGTGTAAAAATGAATGACCACCTATTCGATTGGGTTGTTGAAAACCTATTACGCAATGCCATTGATGCTTTGGACGAAGGCAAAGGCACTTTAAGTGCTACGATTTATGAAGAATCCCAATGGGTGTGCGTGGACATCAGCGATACAGGTCAAGGTATTCCGCACAACAAATTCAAAACCGTTTTTCAACCCGGTTTTACCACCAAAAAACGAGGTTGGGGTTTAGGTTTGTCATTGGCTAAACGGATTATTGAGAATTATCATGGAGGGAAAATTTTTGTTAAAGATTCGACATTAGGTAAGGGAACGACGTTTTGTATTAAGTTGCCGAAGAATGTTGAATAAAGCACCCCCCGCAGTATCAAGCGGCTTTCGCTGCCTGGATATTTGATTTCAATATAATATCTTCCATATCACCCAACGTCTCAATGATTTGACGTTTATCTTTATCTGTTCCTTCTGCTAAAATAAAACGGACATCTTCGACAAGATTTCCCATGTTTAAAAATGTTGTAAAATCTTCATTTGACAGTCCAAAAAGATAGTTTTTAAGCATTTCTAATTGTTCAACTTCTGTTTTTGCTGATTTATGTTTTTTCAAAAAAGATTGATATCCTTTCATTTTTTTCTTTAATTTTAGTTGTTAATTAAATCTTGAATTTCTTTTTTCAACTGATTCATGTCATCAAGCATTAGGTTGCGCCACTCTTCAAGGGCTTTTTTACCACCTAACCTTTTAAGGAATTCGTTTTCAAACATAGTTGATAATGTTAGTGACTGCTTCTTTATCTCGTATAATTGTTCTTTTTGTTCAATTAATTTTTGTTTGTTTTCCATTAAAAAAAGGGAGTTGGTTTAGTTTCTCAATCTTTGGCTTACCTAAAAAATTTAGACAAAGATAACAGAATTAGCAAATTAAGGGTAAAATAAGTATGGAACTTTTCAACCCCAAGCATCTCAATTGTAGATAATAACGGTTTCAAAACAACCTTATCAATTACATTAATTTACAATTAAAAACAATCTGTCATGCTTAAAATCATTGCTCTTTTTTTCGCTTTACTACCCCTCAGTATGGACACGTCTAATCATAAACCATTAGTCTTAAATGGTCAAGAAGAAAAG
The DNA here is from genome assembly GCA_043728625.1 of Saprospiraceae bacterium. Classification (GTDB taxonomy): domain Bacteria; phylum Bacteroidota; class Bacteroidia; order Chitinophagales; family Saprospiraceae; genus JAAFJT01. The sequence continues at coordinate 1,714 of JAYTMI010000956.1, forward strand.
ACGGATTTCTCACAAAACAATAAGAAAAAAGGTAAAATCCAAGTCGCTTTGCTGCTCGACACTTCCAACTCGATGGACGGATTGATTGACCAAGCCAAGTCTCAAATCTGGAAAATGGTCAATCGTTTGGCATCTGCCAAAAAGGACGACGAGGCTTCTGACATCGAAATCGCTCTTTTTGAATACGGCAACGACAATCTCGAAATGGGCGAAGGTTATATCCGCATGGTCAATAGCTTGACGAGAGATATGGACGCTATTTCTGAAAAACTGTTTGCTCTAAAAACAAAGGGCGGCAGCGAATATTGCGGTTGGGTCATCGGCGATGCGGTCAGTAATTTGAAATGGTCGGAAGATAACGACGATTTAAAACTCATCATCATCGCTGGCAACGAACCGTTTGACCAAGGACCAAAAGACTATAAAATAACGTGTAAATTGGCGAATCAAAAAGACATCGTTATCAATACTGTGCATTGTGGACC
>JAYTMI010000957.1:0-3204 GCA_043728625.1 Saprospiraceae bacterium
AAATTCGGGATGATTCATGTTTTTATGAGCTAAAGTCTTGAAAATCAATACTTATTGTGGCATACTATTTTGTACCCAACAAGCGATTTTAGTCAATGCCGCATCACTCAATTTTGACGCACCTCTTGGCATAGCATTATAGCCTGACTTGTGTTGAATTGAACCTAAAAAAGCCGTTTTAGCTGCTCCGGCTTTAGTTCCTGCATAGCTGCTTAAATCATAGCCAGATTCTTTGGTTGTCGCGTTATGGCAACCCGAAGTGGCGCAACTGGCATCCATGATGGCTTTAATATCAGCAGTGTAGGTCGGTGTTGTACCTGTGCATGCAGCCGTATCAACAGTGTCTTTTGTACATTGAATCAATGTAAGGGCTAAGGCAAATGCGCCTAAAAAAAGGAAATTCTTCATAAAAAGGTGTTTAAATGATTGATAACAATCGAATGGGTGAAATATATTTTGCTTCATTATTACAAAATCCAACACGACTGTTTTAGTAAATGAGTTGCTTTTTGTCAAAAATAATTAGCAACAACTTTGCTTTTTCCTTGTTCTCTTTAAAAAAATTACAGCTTTGGACAACAACCTTTCTTATCACTACATCATCGCAGGCGCGGGCGCATCGGGTTTGAGTTTGGCAATGCGCATGATAGATGCAGGTTTGCATCTCCACAAACGCATATTGTTAATTGATAAAGACGACAAAAAACAGAATGACCGAACTTGGTGTTTCTGGGAAAAAGAAGCTGATAGATTTGAGTCCATTGTCTATAAAAAATGGGAAACGTTTAATTTTTATGCCTCCAATGAATTGCTTGAATTGGACATCAAACCCTACACCTACAAGATGATTCGGGGTATTGATTTTTATGATTATTGTAAAAACATCATTGAACAAACGTCCAATGTGGATTGGATAAAAGATGATATTTTAAATATTGAAACGATTGATAATCAAACCATTGTAAAAACCAATAAGCAAACCTACACCGCAGATTATACTTTCAGCAGCTTGTTTTCAAGTGAAAAACTGCCTTTAAAATCCAATGAATATATGCTCTTACAGCATTTCAAAGGCTATATTATTGAAACAAAAACGCCCTGTTTTAATCCTCAAAACGCCACTTTTATGGATTTTAGGGTTTCACAAACGCAAGGCACAACCTTTGTTTATGTGCTACCCTTTACACCGACAAAGGCTTTGGTCGAATACACGTTATTTACTGAGGGGGTGCTTGAAGATGCGGAATATGATACGGCTTTAAAGGACTACATCAAAACCTATCTCGACATAAATGACTACGATATCATCGAAACCGAATTTGGCATCATTCCTATGACAGATTATTCTTTTCCAACTCAAAAAGGCAATGTTATTTACATCGGTACAGCAGGTGGATTTACAAAAGCGAGTAGCGGTTTTACGTTTAAAAACATACAAAACAAGACAGAAACTATTGTAAAACAAGTACTTGAAGGCAAAAAACCAACTAATATGGATTTAAAAAACCCTTGGCGTTTTCAAAAATACGATGCCACTTTACTCAATATTTTAGCAAACAATAAACTGGAAGGTAAAGCCATTTTTGAACAGATGTTCACCACATTACCTGCGCCACTTATCTTATCCTTTTTAGACAATACGACGACGATAGTGGAAGAAATGAGGATTTTTTCTAAGTTGCCGACGCAGGTGTTTTTTATGGCGGCGATGAAGGAGGTTACGAAAGCATAAAATCACCCCCTCAGTAATTGGCTGATAATTCTTTTAAAATCTGCGTAAGCCTTTTCTACAACGATGGTTACACCTTCTTTTTCTCTAAAAAAAAAGACAATTCGATTAAAATCAAGAGCCGTTTGAGGCGGCATTAAACAAAAAACAAACAGCCCATTATTCAAAACGGGCTGCATGTTTTTTATCAAAACCGATAGATTTGTTTCGCCTTACGTCATTTACATTGTCATTTTCAGTTCATAATGCTCCACAAGCGGCGGGTTTTCAAAAAATGGTCCTATCAAAGCACGCCATTCTTTGAACAATTCAGAACCTCTGAACCCCTCAGTATGAGCCTCCAAAGTTGCCCATTTTATGAGTAAAATGTAGCGATTGTCTCGTTCCATACACTTTTGAAACTCATGCCCAATATAGCCTTCTGATTGGCTGATAACGTGTTGTGCTTGCGCTAAATTTGCTTCAAAATCGGCATTTGTGCCTTGTTTAATGTCAATAGTTGCTAATTCTAAAACCATAAGTGAAATATGAAATATGAATGACAAAATATGAATGATGAACAAATGTAAGCAGTCCTCATTATTTCTTACGCCAAAGAGTCAATATTTTACAGAAAGCCTTTCTCGTTTCTAAACTAAACAACGTTATATACGCCAAAAATGGCTCGTTTTTATACGTTATAAGCCTTTTATCTTCCGTTTTTTAATAAAAAGTCGTAACTTTGCAAAAACGTTATAAAGATGAAAAGTAATTTTAGAGAATGGACTTTAGATAAAATTGATGAGGCTTTTGGTTTAGACCAAGTCCGTCACTTACCTGTTTTGACTGAATTATTATCATTCCAATATCAATTAGATGACTATGAACATCGCTATCTTAATCAATTACGAGAAACTTATTTTCTTGGAGGCGATGCTTGGAACGAGGCAGAACTCGAAAATAAAATCATCAGCCCACTTTTTGTTTTTGCTCAAATTGATAATAAAAAATTTGCTTACTTTCTCGAACGCGAATTAGCTGTTACAATTGGCGAATATGAATTATCGGGCAAAGTAGATGGTATGATTGCCACAGGTTTTCGGAATCCTAAAAAACCTTTTTTCTGTATGAATGAATATAAACGTGCAACTGACCCCAATGGTGACCCACAAGGTCAAGCGTTAATTGCTATGCTGGTGGCTCAAAAACTCAATGACAATAAACAGCCCATATTTGGTTGTTATATTGTGGGTAGTCGTTGGTGTTTTATGGCTATTGACGGTAAAGAATATAGCATTAGTCATTCATTTTCTTGCGATGATGACGAAATTTATGACATCTATCGCATCCTAAAAAGCCTTCGACATCAAATTGAGATAATATCTGCATAAAATACAAAGAATGTTTCTTTATCATCTCTTCAAACTCGCCAAATATTCCACAATATCCCGTATTTCTCTTTTTGACAACAACTCGCCCATCGGCGGCATACTCGA
>JAYTMI010000958.1:0-1748 GCA_043728625.1 Saprospiraceae bacterium
GAATTGCCCATTTGTCCTTCGGGTAAACCGACATCTTCGCCGAATGTAATGAGTTCAGAACTTGGGTAATTGACATAAAGTGAGTCAATAAACGGCGTATGAGCAAGGGTGATAGCATCGGCTTTGCGTTTTAAGCCATGTCCCCAGCCGTCGAGGATGATAAGAAAAGCGCGTTGTGATTTCATGCCGCAAAGGTAGTTGACCGTTTTGAGTTGACCGCCTTATGGAGTCCTATTTTTTTACTATTTAGGGTTTAAACAAAAACTTTTGCGACTTCTAATCTGAAACCACCATCGCATTATGCTAAAAAATCCTTTCTTTTTCTATAATTTGAAAAATTATCACCTTGTCACTCAAATAAATCTTTAATCATTTTACCTTTGCGGCATTATTTTTTCATTTGACAAATTTCCCTCTTTTATAAATCACTCGAAGTTTAATCATTCGATTCGAAAACGACAATCATGGATCTGAAGAAAGTATTCAACGAAAAGGGCGAAGCACTTAGCCCAATTTTGCCGCAAGGCATGAAAAATTATTTAATTGATATTGACGGAACCGTCTGCGACGACGTGCCTAACGAAGAGCCAGATCGCATGGGAACGGTTCTGCCTTATCCTGATGCCCTCAAAATCTTGAACAAATGGTTTGAAGAAGGTCATGTTATCTTCTTTTTTACCTCGCGCACAGAAGAACACCGCGAAGTGACAGAGACATGGTTGGCTCGTCATGGCTTCAAATATCATGGCATTTTGTTTGGCAAACCACGTGGTGGCAACTACCATTGGATTGATAACCACATCGTAAAAGCGACTCGTTTCAGAGGCAAATTCACGGATTTGGTGGTTAAACAACATGAAATCGAAGTATTTCACGACTAATTAACTGAAAAACGATAAGTGATAAATGAAAAATGCCAAGCGTTGTGACGTTTGGCATTTTCTGTTTCTGAAATACAACCTTACGCAAGTTTCAAACTTGCGTAAGGTTCGTTATTTATAAATCAAGCAACAAACTCGTCGGGTCTTCAATCAATTCTTTCACTTTAACGAGGAAAGTTACCGAAGACGAGCCGTCAATAACGCGGTGGTCATAACTCAAAGCCAAATACATCATAGGACGGACAACTATTTGCCCGTCAACGACCACAGGACGATCTTTGATGGCGTGCATACCCAAAATGGCAGATTGCGGCTCATTAATAATCGGTGTGGACATCAAAGAACCGAAAACGCCACCGTTTGTGATGGTGAACGTGCCGCCTGACATTTCTTCCAAAGTCAATTTACCATCGCGTGCTTTGGTAGCCAAACCTTTCAATTGTTTTTCAAAATCTGCAAAACTCAACGATTCTACATTGCGAATCGGTGGCACAACTAAGCCGTTTGGCGTTGAAATCGCTAATGAAATGTCTGCAAAATCGTGATAAATAATCTCATTGGTTGTGCTGTCAATATAGGCATTTACATCAGGCATTTCCAACAAAACCTTAGCGCAAGCTTTTGCGAAAATGGACATAAAACCGAGTTTCACGCCATATTTCTTAACAAATTTGTCTTGATATTTTTCACGCAAAGCGAACACTGCCGTCATATCCACCTCATTAAAAGTGGTCAACATCGCTGTTGTATTTTTTGCAGAAACAAGACGTTTGGCAATCGTTTGACGCATACGCGACATTTTCACGCGGCGTTCGTTTCTACTGAAAGAAGCGGTATTTACTGAGGGGGTCGCTGTTTCAGTTTTTA
>JAYTMI010000959.1:0-2173 GCA_043728625.1 Saprospiraceae bacterium
ATATTGAATAATTGAATAATGATACGTTGATAACTAAAATGGTTTTTAAAAACGGCGCAAAATTAGAAAAACTCAACGGACTCCTCTAATTTGAGACCTTTTTTATATTTTTATCCATTTCAATTAAGCCATATTTGGCAGTAAAATTGCAACTTACAAACAAAATCATCAAAATGAGAAAAATCAGTACCACTATTAGCCTTTGCATTTTCAGTCTAAAGATTATCGCTCAAACGGTCAATTTTACGTATTCAAATCTGCCCATCGTGATTATTAATACGAATGGCACAATAATACCCGACGACCCCAAGATAACTGCGAACATGAAAATCATCTTCAATGGTCCAGGGCAAATCAACAACATGAGCGACCAAAATTTCCATTTTGATGGCATTGTTGGCATTGAAAAACGGGGTTCTTCGTCGCAGTTTATTTCTGAAAAAAAACCTTACAGTATTGAAGTTCGTGATTTGTTGGGAAACGACCTCGCCATGCCTTTGCTCGGTATGCCGAGTGAATCCGATTGGGCTTTGATTGCGCCGTATAGCGATAAGGCTTTGATTCGAGATGCTTTAACTTATAATTTAGCGGGGTCATTTATGGCTTGGGCTCCACGCACACGGTTTTGCGAACTTGTCGTAAATGGTGATTATCGAGGTGTTTATGTATTGACAGAAAAAATTAAGCGTGATAAAAGTCGCGCTAATATCTCAAAATCTGACTCCACAGTAACCACTGGCGATGCGCTGACAGGTGGCTATATCCTCAAAATTGATAAAACAACGGGCAATGTACCTGGGATTACGGCGGGTTTTTATTCCGCTTATTCAAATAGTGATACGAACGCGAATAGAAAAACACTTTACCAGTATGAGTATCCAAGTCTTGACGATATAAAATCGGCGCAGAAAACTTATATACAAACCACTGTGGCGAGCATGGAACAGGCTATGACCTTGAGCAACCCATCGTTTTCCGACCCCTCAGTAGGTTATCCAAAATATTGGGATGTGCAATCGTTAATTGATTTTTTTATCGTCAACGAACTCACACGCAATGTAGATGGCTACCGTCTAAGTACTTTTTTTTACAAAGACAGAAACTCGGTTAGTAGCAAATTTAAAATGGGTCCCGTTTGGGACTTCAACATTGCGTTCGGCAATGCCAACTATTGCGATGGCGCACGCATCAGCAATTGGGCGGTGGACTTTAACAACGTATGCCCAAATGATGGTTGGGGCATACCGTTTTGGTGGAAGAACTTGATGGCAGATAATAATTTCAAAAAACAAATACGCAGCCGTTGGCAACAACTGAGAACCAAAGAGTTATCCAATACGCGTATCAATTATGTCATTGACTCCATGACGCTTGCTTTGGGTGAAGCCCCTAATCGAAATTTCCAAAAATGGAAAATATTAGGCGTGTACGTCTGGCCTAATCCTTTCATTGGGGCAACTTTCGACAGCGAAATAACCTACCTGAAATCATGGTTAACCAACCGTATTGCTTGGATTGATGGTCAAATAGCGACTTTCCCCGTCGGTCAACAAGAGATTTTAGATAAAATAAGCGTTTCACCTAACCCCTCAGTATCGGGCTTTAATTTTGACTACCTTTTAAAAAATCCTCAAACCGTTAATCTCTTTATTTTCAATGAGTTAGGGCAACTTGTTTATCAAAAAACAGAACAACAAGGCTCTGGCAACCAACAAATACGATGGTACGACCCACAAGCGGCTCGTGGTTTGTATTTTTATGAAATCAAAACGAATGCACAAAGGAGTGCGATAGGGAAAATTGTTAAAAATTAGTCGCAGGTATAGAAAACCTATTGTTTCATCGCTTCATAAATCAATGTCTGAATACGAGTCCGATAATTACCATTAATCAATCTATTGCTACCGTCTGGATAAGTGCGGTTGGAAAGGAAAATATAAACCAATTTTTTCTCTGGGTCAACATAAGCGGCATTGCCTGTAAAACCTGTATGTCCAAACGTAGCACTTGAAGCTAATTCACTCATATTCAGATGTTTAGAAGAATCCAATTCTTTCATGTCCCAACCAAAGCCACGTCTTGTTGAGCCGCCTTGACGAGTAGTAAAAAGTTTTATCGTTTCAGGTTTCAAGTAACGCACACCGTTGTATTCACCACCATTCATGAGCATTTG
>JAYTMI010000960.1:0-4842 GCA_043728625.1 Saprospiraceae bacterium
CTGAAAACGACTTAAAACAACTTAAAGTTGATTTTGAACAGTGGCAACAAAACCAAAAACGACATGCTGAATTGGCTGCCAGTGCGCCACATTTTTTAGATCTTCAAAAGCAGATGGAGGAGTATGAAACTGCCTTTTTTAACTTTAAAAACCTCTTTGAAAATCGCAAAAAATTAGCAGCTGATTTGTCTAAAAACAAGGCTGAATTAGATAAAAAACAGCAAAAATTTAGCGAAAATAATGTTTTGTTAGAAAATTTGAATCTTTCAAAAGAAAACTTGACCCCTCAGTATGAGCAGCGTGAAAACCTCAAAAAACAAGCAGAAGAAGCCCGAAAAATCATGAGTATTCAAATTGCCGAAGCAGAAGTAGCGAAATTAGAAGCACGACTTGCCAATGGCAATATTCATTTGAATGATAAAAATCAATCGCTTGATAAATACAAAATAGCGGCAGCTGAAATTGAAAAACAGCGAGTCGCCTTACGGGCAAATCAACCAAATTTAACTGTTTTAAACGCTGTAAAAGATTGGTTTTCAGAAAGTTTTAATTTACAAAAAGAAATAGTGCGACTTGAAAACGAACGTAAAGGACTTGATGAAAAACTGGCAGGTATTCATCAATCTAAATCTATTATCGTTTGGAAAGATTTGCCATCGCTCAATATTGAGTTGTCAACAGAAGCAAAAATTTCAGATATTATCGCAGCAGTCAAGTTGAAATTAGTCCATTTGAAAACAGAAAACGAACAGATTCAACATGAACAATTGCACCTGAAAGCCTCTGAAAAATTGGAATCGTTGGCAACGGCTCTCACAGAAGGCGAACCATGCCCTTTGTGCGGTGCGACGCACCACCCTTCTTTGATGCAAATCAGTGAAGTACGTTCCACTTTAAAAAGTTTAGACGCTCGTTTGACGAAGCATAAAAAAGAAATTCAAACGCTTGAAAATATTGAAAATCAACTTATTACGCTCAATATTAATTACAATAATGAAATTTTTGCTATTCAAAATTTAAACATTGTTTTGACCAACGAAAAACAAAAATTAGACGTACATTATCAAAAATTCGCTTGGCAATCTTTCTCACCTAACGACTTTGGGGCTGTTGAAAAAACGATGCAAGCTGCCACAGATTTTGATAATACAATGCGAAAACTTGAAGATGATTTGCGAAAAATCAGTAAAAACAAAGAAATTACTGAGGGGGATATTGAGCGATATAGAAAGGAATTAAGCAATATACAAGCAGATGCGGCGGCGCAACAATCCGCTATTCAAGTTTTAAAAGCACAAATCGAAGTTTTAAATTTTGAGGATTGGCGAGCCAAATCTGAATCAGAATTAAAAAAATCGGCAGAAGACCTTGAAAAGCAATATATTACGATTGAAACCCAATATCAATATTTAGAAAAACAAATCCAAAAATGTCAATCAGATGGGCAAATACTGAGGGGGAGTATGGATACTTTGGCGCAAGCGCAAAATACATTAGTGGCAAATCAAGCGACTCTTGTTTCGGAATTGAATGACAAATTGAAAGCAACGCATTTTGAGAATCTTGAAATAGTTGAACACATATTAGCAACAAATTTGAAAGTATCTGAGGAACGTCAAAAACTTGATGATTATAAAAATCAGAAGCTACTTGTTTCGGCTCGGCTGTCTGAGTTGAATGAAAAACTACAAGGGCGAATATATAATTTTGAAAATCACCATGCGTTAATCCTTGAAATTCAAAGTATTGAGAAAATTATTCAAAAGCAAAACCAAATTATTGGCGAATTGAATCGAGACATCAAGGACATGAGCCGCCGCTTGCAGCAGCGTCAAGAAACAGAAAAAGCCTTAACCGTTTGTGAACATCGTGGGGAAAACCTGCGGATACTGAGGGGTCTGTTTCAACGAAGTGGTTTTGTCAATTATGCCAGTTCTGTCTTTTTACAAAGCATCATCAATGCCGCTAATGAGCGATTTATGCTATTGACGAAACAGCAATTACGTCTTGAAATCACGGATAATAACAGTTTTATTGTTCGTGATATGCTCAATGGGGGTCAACTGCGCGATGTACGCACCTTGTCAGGTGGTCAAACTTTTCAAGCATCTTTGTGTTTGGCGTTGGCATTGAGCGACCATATTCAAAGTCGGCATCAGGCGCGCCAAAATTTCTTTTTCTTAGACGAAGGTTTTGGTTCACTCGATAATGAATCGCTGCAAAAGGTTTTTGAAGCGTTGAAAGCTCTACAAAAAGAAAACCGCATTGTAGGTGTGATTTCGCACGTCGAGGATATGCGTTTAGAAATTGACAGATATTTGCAAGTTACTTTATCGGATAGTAAAGGCAGCCAAGTGGAGTTAGTAATTGGTTAGTTTCTAACAAAAACAGCCATTTCGAACTCCGAAATGGCTGTTTTTGTTAGAAATTAATACAAAATAATTACTGTGCAGTAGCGGCAGCTTTTACAGTACCTTTAATTGTCAAAACGGTATTAGCAGGATCTGTATTAGCCGTCAATGTGACCGTTTTTTGTTGGTCACCTGGTTTGCCTTTTGAGTCAAAAACGACTTTTATTTCACCACTTTTGCCTGGTTTGATAGGCTCTTTAGGCCATTCTGGAACTGTGCAGCCACAAGAACCGTGTGCATCGCTGATGATAAGGTCATTTGTACCCGCATTTTTAAATTTAAAAATATGGGTCATTTTGTCGCCTTCGTTTACACTTCCCCACGCATAGGTGGTTTCTTCAAACTTAATAGCTGTTGTTTTTCCAGTAGGCGCAGCAGTAGGTGTAGCAGGCGTTGTCTGCGCTGAAACGGGTTTAACGGGTTCAACTGTTGACTTTGAAACGGCTGCGACACCAGAAGAGGGTGCAGCAACAGTCGCATCAGGTGTTGCCATAGATGTTGACACGGCAGATGGGTCTGGTGTCGTGGTTGCAGCGGTTGTCGTTGTTTCTGATACAGGTTTATCATTTTTGCATGCAGCAAAAGACAAAGCGAAAGAGGCGAAAATGAAGCCTTTGATGAGATTTTTCATTGCAATTTTAATTTTATTTTAATAATATTTATTTTTTTATCAATTCGTTTTTTGAAAGGGACAAAAATAGAAAAATCAACGGAAATACTGAGGGGTAGATTGGATTCTTTAAGGTTATTTTTTGAAAAATATGTCAAAAACCGATTTGAAACCGACCAATAACAAATTAATCTTCTAACATATCGGGACGGCGTTCCTGAGTCCGTTTTATGGACTCTTCATATCGCCATTCGTTTATTTTAGCTTCATGTCCCGATTTCAAAACGTCTGGAATACGCCATCCATTGTACTCTTCTGGACGTGTATAAACGGGCGGCGCGAGTAAGTTGTCTTGAAACGAGTCGAACAAAGCCGATGTTTCATCACCTAAAACGCCTGGAATCAAACGACCGATGGCATCAACCATAACAGCCGCTGCTAACTCACCTCCACTCAATACAAAGTCTCCAATTGACACCTCCAAAGTGATAAAATGTTCCCGAATACGTTCATCAATACCTTTATAATGTCCACATAAAAGGATGAGATTGTTAAACATGGAAAGCTGATTTGCCATAGGTTGGTCAAATTTCTTACCGTCTGGTGTCAGAAATATCACTTCGTCGTAGGAACGTTGGGCTTTTAGGTCGTTGATGCAGTTGACTATTGGTTCAATTTTCATCACCATGCCTGCACCGCCACCAAATTGATAATCGTCAATCTGTTTATGACGACCGATCCCGTAGTCTCGAAGATTATGTACGACGACCTCGTATAAGCCTTTTTCTTGCGCTCGTTTCATTATGGAGTGTTGAAACGGACTACCTAAAAGTTCAGGAACGGCAGAAATGATGTCTATTCTCATAATTAATGGTGAATTGTGAATGGCGAATGGTGAATGATTCGCCATTCACCATTCATCATTCACCATTATTATTGGTTAATCTTAATCAATTCAACCTCAAAAATCAAGGCTTCGTAAGGTCCGATGTCGCCACCTGCACCACGCTCACCGTAAGCGAGCTCGGAAGGGATGAAGAATTTCCATTTAGCACCTTCTTTCATCAATTGCAAACCTTCTTGCCAGCCTTGAATAACGCCATTGACAGGAAAATCAATCGGTTGACCACGTTCAACAGAGCTGTCAAAGACCTTTCCATTGAGCAAAGTACCGTGATAATGAACGGTTACTTTGTCCGTTGCTTTCGGCATCACACCCGTACCCTCTTTGATGACTTCATATTGCAAACCACTTGCAGTTGTTTTCACACCTGTACGTTTACCATTTTCGACAAGGAAACTTTGGCATTTTTCAATGGTTGCTTTAAACTTACCTTTACTGGCTTCCTGCATATATTTGCTGAAAATTTGATTGGCAGCTTCGGCTTTTATCACCTCTGTACCTTTAATTGCTTCTTCGAAGCCTTTTGTCATTGACGCAGCGTCAATTTTGACGGCTTCGCCGTTTTTGAAATTTTGAGCGAACAAAACGCCCAAGCTGTAACTTACTGAATCCATTTTTTGATTTGAATCTTGAGAAAATACATTTACTGCAATCATCATTGCGGCAGCAAAAGTCGAGAGAATTTTTTTCATTTTTTAATTGAATTAAAATAACTGGAATAATTTGTCGCGCTTTCGACGTGCAAAGGTAGTTTTTTGAACAAAATCAGTAGTTAAAGAAACGTGAAAATTTAATAAAAAAAAAGGACGACGGTTTGTAACCATCGCCCTTTTTTTGAGAAAAACCGTCTAAAAGTCAGGAAAACTCGGAAGTCTTCCCGACTTTGACAGCAATACTCATAACCATTTAAAAATTAA
>JAYTMI010000961.1:0-3443 GCA_043728625.1 Saprospiraceae bacterium
AAAATGCCCCCCTCAGTAACTTCTTGAAAATCAAAGGTTTGTTGTGCAGGTTGGTCGGTTGCTTCATTCCTCACAATGACTTCTTGCAAACAAAAATTAAGGCTCATCGGCAAATCCATAAACGCAACAGGAATTGTCATTTTCAAACCAAACAACATCGCTTGCCATTCGGGAGAAAACTCAGCAAAAGGGAAATAGGACGCTTGCCGCAAATCCTTGGGGTTATAAACCAATGCCGCAACAGGTGGCTTTAATTTCTCATGGTTGACATGTTTAATCAGTTTATCCGCATCGGTTGGGCCCTCAATCAGGAGTGCATCGGGTTGCCACGCCTCTAACGCATTCAGAAGCGAGCGAGCCGAGCCGGGTCCGTGATGGCGAATGCCGAAAACTTTTAGGCGGGAATCAGACACAGGAAATTACTTTTTGAGGTTCAAAATATCGTGAACACTCATTTGAAAGGTCGGTAAAACAGGGGAAGCGGAACATACATCATCGTCTTGGCAGATTTTTACATTTTTAACAGATGTATAAACTTTAACCGTTTCAGATAGGGGGATAATTTGCCAAACGACTTGAACACCATTGATAAAATATTCTTTGAGTTTTGTTTCAAATTCATTGATTTTATCAAAATTTGAGATGACTTCAATGACAAATGGGGCAACAGAAGCATCCCCTTTCTGCGTATCATCCATTTGTTGTGTCGTCAAAAAAGCCATATCTGCACGGCGCGTCCTATTTTCAGTAGGAATGAACATATCCAATTCGACAAGGAAAGCACCCTCTTGACGAAACTTCGGATTGGTGTAAAAATAGGCTAAAATGGCTGCTTGAATTTGAGATTGGTCGCGGTTCATAGTACGAGGTGTTTTTTCAACATGACCATTGTGCCACTCATATTTATAGCCGTCTTCTTTGTTCGAGTAGTGGCTCAAAAAGGCTTCTAACGAAATAGCTTTTTTGTTAGTTTTTTCTTTTTGTAAAGTCCGTGGCTTATGTGCAATGGCAGTCGTCATATCCAATATTTTTTGACAAATTTATACGTTTATAGGGATATTTTCAAGGAAAAGTCGAATAAAAAGCGTTTTATTTATTTGTTTTCCAATTTTTGAAATTCACGCCAAGCCGCTTCCGCCAACTGTTCCGTCAATTTTTCGATATAATAACTACCCGCCGATGGGTCAGCGACACGGTCGAGGTAAGACTCCATTGACAATAAATGTTGCACGTTTCGAGCGATGCGGCGACCAAAATCTGATGCTTCACTGGGCGCAACAGTCAAGGTTTCGATACCACCGATGACAGCACTCATGGCTTCGGTAGTGGCTTGGATTTTATGAATATTAACATCCTCGTGACGCTTAATAGGCGATGTAAAAGCGAACAAACACGGTGTTGTCGGCAGGGCATGATAGGCTGAAAGCACATTGCCCCACAACAGTTTGAAGGCACGTAGTTTAGCGATTTCAACAAAATAAGAAGAACCAATTTGAAAACGAAAAGCAATACAATTTTGAATTTTGTCAATAGTTAAGCCATTGTCTGTCAATTGTTTCAAGTAGTTTTCTCCTGCCGATAAAGCATTTGATAATTCAGAAACGACCCCCGCAGTATTTTGATAAAAACGCTCGGCATTGACGGTTATGACTGTAAACAAAGGCAAATTTTCAGAAGCCCAATGTATCAGTTCCGTTAGGGCTTTTACATCATGCCGACCCTCAGCAAAAGGGTCATAATGAATCGCTCCGTTTAATTCAGCTGCTTTTTCGCCAGCTATCTGTTTAAAACTTTTTAAGAAACTTAAAGGCGATTGATTTTCGGTTTTTAGTTGAAAATGAGTCGAAATATAGTCTAATTCGACATTTTCTAATAACTTAATGAGTTCATTTTCTGTTGGATAAGCGTCGAAAACGAAGCGTGGGGCATTCACACCTGCCATCAGTGCGGCAAGGGTCTGTTTATTGGCTACTGCAAAATCGGTAACTTCGATGTCTTCGCTTATTTCCCAAGTATTGGCAGAGCGATTATCGAGAATTGGTTCAGGTTGCTCTGTAAAATCATCTGCATGAACAAAGGGATTTATACTGAGGGGGGGGATTTCCTGCCAATCGAGGTCAGACAAAGGGCGACCTTTGAGGTCTTTTTCGATTTTTGCCAGCCATTGCGCTTTGGTAACGGGTGGAAATTCAGTAAATAGGTTTTGGTTTGGCGTAGGCATATCTTTAAAATTGTAAGCGAATAAATCAATACTCAATTTTATATTTAGCAATTAATTATATAATTATTCGTGACTTTATTTAATAAAATTGGTCTCAAAGTTAAATACTTTTAGCAAAAAAAAGGAATTATCTAAGAAAGCGCAAACGTTGATTTGGAATTTTTTTTAATTTTATACAGAATTATTAAGTATTGATTATTAATAAGTTACAAGGATTTTATTTTAAAAACTTGTTCCATTTATTGAACAAAGCTATATTTACACGATTATTCATATAAAACACTTTTTCAATGAGAGCCTTTACATATTTTTATTACTATTTCCTTGCGGTCTTGTTTTTACCCACAGAGGGAGTCGCTCAAACGAAGGGAACTAAAGCTAAGATAACGTCAAAATCCGTTTCGACTTCGTCTAAAAAATCAGTCGCTTCTAATACTGCAAAAATACAATTCGACAAGTTAATCCTAGAGTTGGGCACTATTAAAGAAGATGCCGTACTCGAAAAAAGTTTTGACTTTACAAATATAGGCAACCGTGACCTTGTTATCATCAACGCAAAAGGTTCTTGCGGCTGCACAATTCCAACGCCACCCGTGAAACCTATCGCCCCAGGTGGTAAAGGTAAAATATTGGTAAAATATACTGCTAAAAATAAAGTTGGTCCTCAAAAACCCACCATTACTGTCACCACGAATGGTTATCCAAACATCATTAAACTCAAAATGGAAGTTTGGGTGGATCAAATACCCGGCGGCGTGAAATGAGAAAGAGAGATTCCCGACATCCCCGAAAAAAACATCTCTGACTTATGAATGCTACATTTTAGCCCCCTCAGCAAAAATCATCATTTTATCCCACCAACTGCCCTCAACGTGTTTCTTTTGTCATTTTTTACGTCTTATTACTTCAAAACAAAGTAAAATGGATTACTTTTTGTACTTTTGATAGTCTATTCTTAGTATTCTTAAATTTTTTAATCAATAAATATGAAACTCAACTTCGCCAACTTCTCTTTCTCCAAAGAGACGATTTCCAACAATTTTCCGAGTCTCCGAATGTCTTTTCCCATTATTATTTTACTTTTTTTAGGACTTTTCAGTTGTACGCGTAAGATTGCGACGGATAAGATGTCCGCTACGCAAATCGTTTTTGGTCACGGCGGTGGTTTTACGGGGATGGTGCATGAATACGCCTTGCTTGAAAACGGGTATATTGTTAGAAT
>JAYTMI010000962.1:0-7961 GCA_043728625.1 Saprospiraceae bacterium
GTGGCAATGATGGTTTTGTCGGTTTCGATTTCTTCAACCGTCCCATCTGCCTTCGTAATCGCAATTTTATTTGCCGTAACAAATGAGCCGTGACCGTTATAAACCGTCACTTTATTCTTTTTCATCAAAAACTCAACGCCTTTGCACGTTTGGTCAACCACGTCGTTTTTACGTTTTATCATCTGCGGCATATTGACATCAATTGCGCCTTTAATATCAATGCCATGCGTCGTAAACGTATGCGTTGCATTGTGATAATGTTCCGAAGAATCCAAAAGAGCCTTTGACGGAATACAACCAACATTCAAACACGTACCTCCAAGCGTCGAATAACGTTCGATAATAGCTGTTTTCAAGCCTAATTGTCCGCAACGAATCGCTGCCACGTAGCCGCCAGGACCAGAACCAATAATAGTTACATCGTATTTCATAAGTATAATAATGATGAATGATGAAATATGAATGATGAATAGTATTGATAAACAATGATTTATCATTCGTCATTCTAAAAGTTGAACATATATAGAAATCTCGATGCAAAGGTAACGCCCCCCTCAGTATTTTTCTAATTTGGAAAGGTGTTAATTGAACCTTTATTGATTAAACGTCTGCACCAATAAATTATCAATCAATATCTTCTTATCTCCTCCTGCGTTCCAAAATCGCACAACAACGGTATCAAAATCCGCTTTCGGTACTTTCGCATCGAGCCAAACAGTACGCGTTTCGTTATCACCCATCAGTCGTTGTGGTCTAACCATATTTGTCCGAACAACGTCATTGCCTTTTTTGAATTCTATGATGAATTGCGTCATTGCCCAAAAATTACCCTCCTTTATCGTTGTGCGGAAAGTCGCTTGCGCGCGCAGCCATTTTTTGCTTTTTATGCCTGTTATACTGAGGGGGGGCAAATTGTAATTTTCTGATGTTTGGTTAGCCGCATCGAGGAACATCCAACGGTTGCCGTCAATAATTTCCCTGTTTTTCAAGGAATCTGCTTCAAAATTATGTTCAAAAACAGTTTCTAAGTCCGTTGCATCGGTTAACATAAACGGCAAATCATATTTATTATCGAGCAACTTTTGCGCTTCAAGCGGCACTTCCCAACGTCCGATGATGCGCCTAAAATAGGCTTGTGTCGTTTCGTCGCGCCATAAACCGCCTTGATGTGCTTGATAAACCCACCATAAATTGAAGTAAAGACAAATGCATACAGCTATGCCAAATAAAATTTGGCGTACTTTTTTTTCAAAAACCATTTCTAAAAAACAGGCAAAAGGCAAGGCGAGCATCGGCATCACTTGTATCATTTGCCGTTGCCCGAGACTGCCGCCATACCACCAAATATTGTGGGCAAACGACACGTATATAAATAAGCCTATGAACAGAAAATTTGCCCAAAACAAATCACGTCGTTTTTTGTACAAAGGGTAAAAACCAATCAGCGAAAACAACATTATAGGTGTATAAACAAGCCATCCACGCCTTGAACTGAACAAACCGTCCAAAATATGCGGACTGCCCCATTCCATCCAGTCCTCTTTGCCATAGCTGTTGTAAAGAAAATGCCCCGACGACCATTTCCAATAAATCAACTGAATAGAACCCAAAACGCCTATAAGGGCAGCCGTAAAGAGGAATTTTGAAAAATGATTTTTTATAAAAACTAAGCGATTTTCAAGGCTTTTTCTATCAAAAATACCCCATAAAGCGGGAACAATGACAACAATCAACTCCGTCGGACGTGCCAAAACCGCTAAACCGATACACACACCTATGCTGGCTGCCGTCGTTATTTTAGGACGTTCATAAAACTTTATCGTTTGCCAAAGCATCAATGTATAAAGCGTAAAAATATAGGTATGCGTCATGGCGGAACTGATTGCCGCATATTCAAGGTAGTTTGTCGTAAAAACATAAAGCAATAAAACCGTCGCAGCAATCCATTCTCTATGGGATACCTCAATTGCAACATTAAAAGAATCTATGTGCCCCATGTGACTATGTGTTTCCCAAAAAAAATTGAGTTTTAAAAGTAATTTTCTCAAATAAAACAACCCAACAAATGACCACAACAGACTCCAAAAGCTAATCGCAAATTGATAAGGTGCAGAAAAACCATCGGCAACAAAGCCCAATGGTTTCGCCAAAGCATGAGCCACAAAAAACGCAGGGGCGTACATAATTGCCATTCCAGAGGTGTATTTCATCACCAAATTGCCATTTGTAGAAGGTAAAGCAGAATAGAAACCACCGCCTTGTGGCTGATATTGGACATCAATCGCTTCATGGAAAGCGACTTTTTTCAAATCTTTATAAATGAAAATCGCTGGCAAATAGTAATAATAGCCGCACACATCGTAGCTCAAAGTGGCTTCTCCTTGTGGCTTTTGCCATTTTGGATAAAAAAACAAGTTGGCATAAGCCAAAAAAGCGATGCAAACGATGTAAGCGATTTTAGAAGGTGTCATGTCCCGTTTCGTTTTAGAACGGAAATGTCCGATTTTTTTTCGCTTTGCCAAAACTACCCCCTCAGTATTTTGTTATTTGAAGAGTAATTCTTTTGTCGGACACAAATTTCGCTCATTACACGAATTGTTTTTTATGAAAATCAACATCTTTTGGTTTCGCCGAGACCTACGACTCAACGACAACGCTGGACTTTATCACGCCTTGAAAAGTGGTAAACCTGTCTTACCTGTTTTTATTTTTGACCAAAACATTCTCGATGATTTGGAAGACCGAACCGATGCGCGGGTGACTTTTTTGCACGATACATTGACAGAATTGAAAACCGATTTGGAGACATTAGGCTCAACTTTATTCGTCGCCTACGGCAAACCTTTGGACGTTTGGCAAGACTTAGCGACTCAATTCGACATCGAAAAGGTATTTACAAACCATGATTACGAGCCTTATGCTTTGCAAAGGGATATGGCTGTTCAGCAATTTTTAAAAACACAAAGCATTGATTTTCAAATCTTTAAAGACCATGTTATTTTTGAACGCTCGGAAGTGACGAAAGACGATGGTTTGCCTTATACTGTTTTTACACCGTATAGTCGCAAGTGGCGAGCGAAGTTGGAAAGCCGTTTGGTAGAGCATAATGGGCAACAAATTTCTTTTTATTTGAAGCCTTATCCAACTGAAGCTTATCATTCATCATTTATCACTCATCATTCATTATTAAATACCCCCCTCAGTATTCCGACCTTAGAAAGTATGAATTTCAAGCGGTCGAACATCCAAATTCCTTCAAAAACGATTGCTCGTAGCGTCGTTAAAAACTATGATAAAACCAGAGATTTCCCTTCTTTGACACAAGGCACATCTAAATTAGGCATTCATTTTCGTTTTGGGACGATTTCGATTCGTGAAAAAGCATTGGCAGCGCAACGCTTGAATGACACGTATTTGAACGAATTGATTTGGCGTGATTTCTATTCGATGATTATCCAACATTTCCCACACATTGGCGCAGGAAGGGCTTTTAGACCCGAATATGAGTTGATTCAATGGGAAAATGACGAAAATAAGTTCAAAAAGTGGTGTGAAGGCAAAACAGGCTATCCGCTTGTAGATGCGGGTATGCGTGAACTGAATGCGACTGGACACATGCACAACCGTGTCCGTATGGTCGTTTCCAGTTTTTTAACAAAACACTTGTTGATAGATTGGCGTTGGGGCGAAGCTTATTTTGCTAAGAAATTGCTCGATTACGACTTTGCTTCTAACAATGGTGGTTGGCAATGGGCAGCGGGCTGTGGCACAGATGCCGCGCCGTATTTTCGTATTTTCAATGCAGAAGCGCAATTACAGAAATTTGATAAAGATGGGGCTTATACTCGTCGTTGGGTGCCAGAATGGTTGACCCCTCAGTATCCGCGCCCGATTGTTGACCACAAAACGGCAAGGGAAAAGTGTTTGGCGACGTATGCGAATGCATTAAAAAAGTAACCTATGCGTGTTGACGTTCACCTTTGATTTTAGGTGCTGTAACAGATAAATTGTCCCATTCTTTTAGGATATAAGCAGTAATTTCTAAAATCATTTCAGGTGGTAATTTGTCGTTCATACCATCGAAAGTTGTCGTCAACACTTTCAAATGGGGCATATCGGGGGCTTCTTGAAAAAGCTCTCTAAGGCTCAAATCAACTGTTTGTTTTAGACTCATCATATATTTTTTTGGAAAAAGAATTTTGTCTTCATTTTCTTCCAAAAAATGTATGACTTCATGATAATGAGTCAAAGAAGGGTCTTGAAGTGCCTCTTCAAAAGTCATATAGTTTTTCATGGCTTAGATCTTAATTTTAAATCAAACATATCATAATATTTTTCAGCAGAATAGGTTTCTGGTACTTTGCCTATGTAGCCAATTAACTCAAAATTAGGCTCAATTTCTGTATAATGTCGTTGAAAAACAATATTATAAAGCCTTTTTCGCTTTTCATCAACAGGATTGATAGTGACAATTCTTTCTGGAAATTGCTCAAAAAAAGCATAAGTAACCTTTGCTACTGTACCAATCACTTTCGCTACAT
Source organism: Saprospiraceae bacterium (assembly GCA_043728625.1). Classification (GTDB taxonomy): domain Bacteria; phylum Bacteroidota; class Bacteroidia; order Chitinophagales; family Saprospiraceae; genus JAAFJT01. The sequence goes on from JAYTMI010000962.1 coordinate 4,542, forward strand.
CGTAATTATTTGTAATGATAGTATCATCAACTCTTCCAATGTGCCAATCGCCAAATCCGAGATTCCAACGATTGTTTTTATCAAGGCTGAACTCCACAATTTTCATTACTTTTCCTTGTTTACCCACGCTTTCAAAGAAATAACGGGTATGACCTTTTGAGCCTAAAAAGCGGTAATGTTCGTTTATCATATCGTTTTCTGTCGGTATTGTTTACATTTCTATTCCTTTTTACAAAAATACAGTTTTTTTTGAAATGCAAAACACTTCGTTCTTTATTGTCTTTCAAAAACCTAATTTTACACCTCATTTTTCTTGTTATAAATCACAACTCAATGAAAATCAAAGATATAACGCAGTTTTTAGAAACAATAGCCCCCCCTCAGTATCAAGAGGGTTACGACAATGCAGGGCTGATTGTGGGCGACCCGATGACAGAAGTGACAGGTGTTTTGGTCTGTCTCGATTCCATCGAAACGATTATTGACGAAGCGATTGAACGTGGTTGCAACCTCGTTGTGGCGCATCACCCCATTGTTTTCAAGGGATTGAAACGGTTTACAGGCAAAAATTATGTCGAACGGACGATTATCAAAGCCATCAAAAACGACATAGCGATTTATGCCATTCACACCAATTTAGACAACGTTTTGCATTCGGGCGTAAATACACGGATTTGCGAGCGTTTGGGTTTGAAAAACTGTCGAATCCTTGCGCCTAAACGTCAAACGCTGATGAAACTGACCACGTTTGTGCCTTATCCTCAAACAAAAGAAGTGTTAAACGCTCTTTTTGCCGCGGGCGCGGGTCAAATTGGCAATTATAAAAATTGTAGTTTTCGTACTGAGGGGGTCGGTACGTTTCGTCCAACAGGCGAAGCAAACCCAACGATTGGCGTTTTGGACAAAGACGAAGCCGTTGTAGAAGCCCGAATTGAAGTCGTTTTTGACCATTTTTTAGAAAAAAAAGTCATTTCTGCCTTGAAAAACGCCCACCCTTATGAAGAAGTCGCTTATTATTTGCACGTTTTAGAAAATGAAAACTTGGAAGTCGGAAGTGGTATGATTGGCGAAATTGAAGAGATTTCTGAGATAGATTTTTTGTTACTTTTAAAAAGTAGTATGCGTGTTTCATGTGTCAAACACACGGTACTTTTAGAAAAAAAGGTCAAAAAAGTAGCTGTTTGTGGTGGTGCAGGTGGCTTTTTGCTCAATCATGCTATTGCTGCGGGTGCTGATATTTTTGTAACGGCAGATTACAAGTATCATGAGTTTTTCGATGCCGATAGCAAAATAGTCATAGCCGATATTGGTCATTTTGAAAGCGAACAGTTTACAATTGACTTGTTAAATGACGTTTTACAAAAAGAATTTGAGAAATTAAATGTTTTTTCTACAAAAAATATTACAAACCCCGTGAATTATCTGTAAATTTGCGGGCTTTTTCAGAGCCAAAGGTTTTCAACTCAAAACGTGACCCTTAACTCTATGCTTCAACGACATAAAAAATTAATAAGAATATGGCAACAGCAAAAAATAGTAAAGAACTGACGACGGCGGAAAAATTGCGCCAACTCTATGAACTTCAATTGATTGACTCTGAATTGGATGAACTTCAAAACATGAAAGGCGAATTGCCTATGGAAGTCAACGACTTAGAGGACGACATCGCTGGTTTGGAAACGCGGACTCAAAAAGCTGACCAAGCCATGACCGAGTTAGATATCGAAGTCAAAAAGCAAAAAGAAAATATCAAAATGGCAGAAGCATTGATTGAGCGTTATAAAAAACAGCTTGACAATGTGAAAAATAACCGTGAATTCGATGCCTTAAACAAGGAAATCGAGTTGCAAGAATTGGATATTCAGTTGGCTGACAAACGTATTCGTGAAGCACAACGCAACAGCGAAGCGAAAAAAGAAACGGCTGATGTAGCACGTAAACGCCTTGAAGTAAAGTTGAAAGAACTCGAAACGAAAAAAGTAGAATTGCAGAAAATCCTTGAAAAAACAGAAAAAGAAGAGGAAAAACTGCGTAAAAAGTCTGATAAAGCCCGTAAAACAATCGAAGACCGTTTGTTGAAATCGTATGACAGAATCCGCACTTCTTACCGCAATGGTTTGGCAGTTGTGTCTGTTCATCGGAGTTCATGCGGCGGTTGTTTCAACCACATTCCACCGCAATTGCATTTGGAAATTGGTTTACATAAAAAAATCGTTGCTTGCGAACACTGCGGTCGTATTTTAGTTGAAGACAGCATCATGGAAGAAGAAGTTGTCGGATAAGTGAAAAAAGCGATAAGTGAAAAATACAGAGGGGCAAAGTGCGGTTAGACGTATTTTGCCCCTTATTATTTATATTTCAATTAATATTTCTTAAAAATCGTTTACATCAGTTCTCATGTCTTATAAAATCAAAGAAATATTTTACACTTTACAAGGTGAAGGTGGACAAGCGGGGCGTGCTGCCGTTTTTTGCCGATTCACAGGTTGCAACCTTTGGACAGGTCGAGAGAAAGACAGAGACAAAGCCGTTTGCCCATTTTGTGATACAGATTTTGTCGGTACAAATGGATTGAATGGTGGAAAATATAAAACAGCGAAAGATGTGGCGGCAAAGGTGAGTGAAGTGTGGGGCGACACGAATGTAGGTAAACCGTACGTCGTATGTACAGGTGGTGAACCCGCATTACAACTTGACGATGTACTTGTTGCAGCTTTTCATGAGGCGGGTTTTGAAGTGGCGATAGAAACAAATGGTACTTTGCCGCTTGTAAAAGGTATAGATTGGGTCTGTGTGAGTCCAAAAGCGGGTGCAGACCTCAATATACTGAGGGGGTCGGAATTGAAATTGGTGTTTCCACAAGCGGGTGCTGAACCTGAATTGTTCGCGCATCTTGATTTCGATTATTACTATTTGCAACCCATGGATGGACCATTTCAAGCCATAAATACGCAATTAGCCTTAGATTTTTGTTTAAAAAACCCACAATGGCGGTTGAGTTTGCAGACACATAAAATATTGAGTATTCCATAATCTAAGTACAAAGATAAGAGATTTTAAGATGTAAGACTTTTACAAGTCATTGATAGTCATAATTTTAGTATTTGGCAAACATTTTAAACAAGACTTTGTTAACTTTGCAAAACATAAAAATTCAATTGTCATTTTAAAATCAATTACATCGTGGCAACTCTTACAACAAAGACAACAGATGGCATTACCGTAAGCGTAGAAACGTTCTATCAATACGATTATAGCCGTCCGATAGAGCATAAATACATTTTTGCGTACCGCATTTCTATCAAAAACAACAGCGATTATACTGTTCAGCTTATGACACGTCATTGGTATGTCTATGATTCTAACGGTATTATGCGCGAAGTGGAGGGCGAAGGTGTCATTGGTTTGTTGCCTATTTTA
>JAYTMI010000963.1:0-3341 GCA_043728625.1 Saprospiraceae bacterium
CCGCTAAAAGCTAATTTTTGGCAACCGACATTTTGAGCCACTTTTTTAATAATGTGTACCAGTGAAACATGAAATTTTGCAGCGATTAAGTCCTTTTCTTTCCCTTTTTTTAAATCAAAAACGATGTTTTGAATCAACGTTTTAGTTGGTATTCGATAATACGAAGTACCTTCTGACACATAACTTTCTGAAAAATCCAAGCCGTTTTTCCTAAAAAATGGCTTTGCACATTCCTCTAAAAGCATGGCGGCTTCGCCTTCATAACTCACTTTATCCGCCAAACCAAGCAACGAGGTGACACCGTCGAAAAGCCGACCAACGCTTGATGTTTGTAACACATCTTCTTGTATCAACATTTTTCTATAAAGTACCCCCTCAGTATTTGAGAACTTTTTGTCCAAAAATTCATCCGAACCCATAACATCATACGCCAAACTTAATGCAGAAATACGCGGCTCGCGAGGCATTTTATCGCCTAATATTAAAGGGAAATAATCGAAATAGTAGCAGCGTAAGTAATCTCCTTTTTCATACTTAAAAAATTCGCCGCCCCAAATATTGCCATCATCGCCTAAGCCTGTACCGTCCCAAATCACCCCTAAAATAGGTTCTTCTGCATCTAAAAGTCCATTTTCAGCCATGACTGCAGCAAAATGTGCTTTGTGATGTTGCACTTTACGGAGAGGTATGTTCCATTCTTTTGACAGCCGTTCACCTAATTGCGTTGAAAAATAATCTGGATGTTTATCGGTTATGATGTATTGTGGTTTGCCGACCCCCTCAGTAATCAACTCGAAAAGCGGTGTATAAGGCAACATCACACCGAGTTGAGAGAGTTTGGGGGCAATTAAATCCAATACAACGCCCGATTCTATCTCGTTTTTAATGTTTAGCAATACAATCGGTGCTTGTGGGCTTTGTAGCATCTCCTTTTCATACCCCCTCAGTACTACATCGTTTTCCAGCATTTCAAGGCTTGGATACATCAATGCGAAGGGTTTTGTCGGACGATGCTTGCGTTTTCTTAGTGTTTTGAGGACTTCAGGGTTGGTTGCATCACATAATAGTAAATAGCCGCCGATGCCTTTTAGAGCGATGATTTTACCTTCATTTATGGCTGTAATCACTTCAAGGACGGGGTGACTTAATGTCACCCCATCAATCGAGCATGTATTTGTTTGAGAATAATAGCGACGGTCATACGGTAGCTTTTTGATAATCGAATAGCGTGAACCACAATTCGTACACGTTATAAAAGGATAGTGAAAGCGGTGATTGTGCGGGTTTTTCAACTCTTTGCGGCAATCGTCGCAAAGCGCAAAATCAGGCGTGACCAGCAAATTTGCCTTTGTGCCTTCGTCGCTGTGAATGATTTCAAAACTGTCAAAGAACTTATCTTTTACTGTTTCTATATGGGAATGGGTGATTCTTGATAAAATGGGGGCGTTTTCAAGCAGTTTTTGAAAAAAATTATGGGCAAGCATTTCATCAGCGGTCAATTCGATATGCACGCCATTCGACGCATTGCAAACTGTACCCCTCAGTAAAAACGTCTCCGCTAACCGAAAAACGTAAGGGCGAAAGCCTACGCCTTGCACCTGCCCACCTAATATGTATGTGAAATGTCGGCATGGTCAAACTGTGGCTAAAGCGGCGACTTCCATTTGCTTTTCTGCAACACGCTCTGTAAGCCAATCGCACCAAGCGTCTAAGCCTTCACCCGATGTGCTTGGAAGCGTCATAACTTCAATTTTTGGATTCACTTCACGGGCATCTTTTGTCACTGCTTCGATTGAAAACGGTACATAAGGCAGCAAATCGGCTTTGGAAATCAGCATTAACTCGCTTGTGAGGAACATGCGCGGATATTTTTTCGGCTTGTCATCCCCCTCAGTAGATGAGATGAGCGTGACACGATAATCCTCGCCTAAGTCGAAAGAAGCGGGACAAACGAGGTTGCCCACGTTTTCGACAAAGAGCAATTCCACACCTTCAAGGTTGATGTTTTGCATGGCTTGCCAAATCATTTGCGCTTCGAGATGGCAAATGCCGCCTGTGACGATTTGCAAAGCATTGCCGCCGACTTGACGAATGCGATCTGCATCGCGCTCGGTTTGGAGGTCACCGACAAGCACAGCGATGTTTACCCTGCTGCCAAGGCGTTTCACTGTTTCTTGCATCAAAGTCGTTTTGCCACTGCTAGCGGAGGAGGTCATATTGATCATCAAAATGTTGCGTTGCTTCATGTCTTTCCGAATAGCTTCGGCAACAAAATCATTGGCTTGGAGGAGGTGCATCGTGGTATTGTCACAGGCGACTGTTCCACGAGCGTTTTTATTGGATTTTAATACGCGTAGTCTTTCCATTTCGAGTATTCTTTATGTTTAGTCAATCAAAATCGAAAGTTAAGATATTTTTTTTAATTAGAAAATTCTTTCTAATTCTTTTTTTACTCTTAATGAAAATATTCTGCACCAGCTGCTTAGATATCATATTTCGTCATTTTGTGTTAGAATTATAGCAACATTACCCGTTTTTTGCCCTGTTTCAGGGATGTAAATAAGTTCCGCAGAAGCTGTGTTTGCATATAATCCTTGAAAATGCTGTTAGGTGAGAGCAGAATTAATGAATTTGTGATGTTGAGGAATTGTATTGCCCAAAAATAGGTGGTCATTATTTCGATATTTTTCAAGATATGTGCATATTCATATCATATCCATACAGAACAAATAAATGCTCGTTTGATTGTATTTGTTTTGGTGAGTCGAATGGATAGGTGCTTATTTCAACATACCGATATTACAGGTATTTATAGAGTGTCATTTTCGATATGAAATTTCAGCAGCAATCTGAGTGACACCCATTTTTCCCTCCCGATAATATGTTCCGGCTAAAATGACTTGTCTCACCCACCTCGTGCCCGAGTCGTGTAACCGATTTTCATTTTATATATACTTGTCCAACTAAAAGAACTAATATTCATACTTTGATTAGTGTACAAAATTTATGTACTTTTATTTCAACAATAGTAATCATTCAAGCCTATTTCAAAGCCATTTTGTCAAACCCAATTTTTAAGGTTATTGTCCAATCAAACGAGCGTTTGTTTGTACGGATTGAAACTTACATACTCCTTAAAAATATCGAATTATTGATTGCTCTATTCAATATATGGCCTATGGGGTGGTTATTAATATTGTATTTACATGCTAATATTCAAAATGATATTGCGCTTTCAATTAAATATTTAGAATAATGATAGAAAATGTCAATCATTTACCTTTTTTTTGATAAACTAATGAGTTGCTAAAGTTCAGACTTTTGTACCATCAAACAATTAA
>JAYTMI010000964.1:0-1943 GCA_043728625.1 Saprospiraceae bacterium
GTTGTGGTCACTTCAATGGTCGCGTGTCCTTCCTCCGTTTTCTCTGCGGTGGCTTCAACCGGCTTTTTATCTTTAAAATATTTGAAAATCCCGAAAGCCATTGCCAAAACTAAGATGCCGCCGACGATGTAAAGAAGCGTTTGAGTATATTTTTTACTTTTCATCAATTTACTTTTCATCTAATATTTTTCACTTTTCGTTTTTCACTTTTCACTAAATTATCACCAGTTTATATAGTTGTATTGATTGATTAGTAGCCATAGCGCGGACTGAGTTTGAATTTTACTTTGATTGGTCAAAGCATAATTTTGAAGTGAAATAACATAATCCATGACGGAAACTTGCCCTAAAACGATTTTTTCTTTGATTATTCTTAAAAGTATTTCCTGCGTTTGCAGTTGTTCATCTATCAAAACAAGACTTTTTTGAATGGATTTGATTTGCTGCGTCAAATAATACAAATTGGTTTTCAATTGAGTTGAAAAAAGGTTTTTTGACAGTTTTAAATTCTCAATTTGGAGGGCTGTTTGTTGTGCCACTTTCTCCTTTTGATGCCCATCGAAAAGAGGGATAACTAAATGCGCTCCTGCGCTAAAACCGAGATTGCGGTATATATTTCTAATGTCAGTGCTGTTCAGCCCTGCATTGCCAAACACACCAAACTGAGGCACATATTTCAGCTCACTCCCCTTTTGTTGTAAGGCAAAATTGAGGCTATCGGCGGCATATCTTTTTTCAAAATTATAGGCTTGAGCTAATGGGTTTAACACAATATTGGGCATTTCTAAGGTAAAAACCGTGGTATCTTGCGAATTGACAGCTGTATTGAGTTGGGCAAAGGCGTTTGAAATTTGAAGGCGTTGCGCCTCAATACTGGCTTCTTGATTTTTCAATTCAATTTTTAGTAATAAAAAATCGCTCTCCGGCAGCAAGCCTTTTTTCACCAATTGCTCCACTACCCTATTTCTTTCATTGATAATATCGGTGATTTTATTGAGAGAAATGATTTGTTGTTGCGCTTGATAGGCGTTTACATATTGGTCGGCTACGTTTTTATCTATATCATGGAGGGCTTGGAGTGTAGCCAAATCAAGGGATTTAGTAGCAGCAAAATTTTGATTATAAAGGGTTTGAGTGGTTTTTTCATTGAAAAAATTCTTACTCACATTCCATTGAGCAGAATAAATTCCACCATTTGTAATCCCTGCATCATAACCAATGGCATTGGCATCGGGCGAATTGGTGATAGCCACAATTTTTTTATTGCTGAAAAAAAAGGGGGCGAATAAATAGTCGGACGTGAAATTGACTTGTGGCGCCGTGTATTGAGCTTTGATAATATCATTTTGAAGCAATAAAATCTTTTGCAAATTTGAATTTTGCTGGGCAATGGGGTTGTTCTGTCGAGCCAATGTTTGATAATCCGTTAATGTACGCTGTTGCGCCATGAGTCCATGTTCAACAATCAAAGATAGCATCAAGATTATAAATTTCATCATAAAACAGCGGTATTTAAAGTGTAGTTCTGACTGAATAATTGTGATAGTTTGCTATAATTAAAAAATTATTATGCAAACTTAGCCTTGAATTCTGAAGTGATTATACTGAGGGGGTATCCATCATTCAGGAAAGACAAACCGTATCGGCGGACTTCGTACCAAAGCTCCAAAGTAACCCACTGCCGCATCGCCAAACTGACCAGCTTTGACAAAAACTGGCTCAACAAACGGTTGTGAAAGGTTGATTCAGCCGATAATCATTGTGGCAATGCCCTATTGGTATCGGTGTTACCTCTTGTGTCAAACCTCGTAAGGTCATAAAGGCACATAAGCATAGCAAAAGAAAGCGTTTCATAGATTTATGGCTCGTTAATATTAAGAATAAGGACAGGAATAAAATAAATGGGTATTTCTTTATTGCAAAAATGTAATCTTTGAAATAGG
>JAYTMI010000965.1:0-4442 GCA_043728625.1 Saprospiraceae bacterium
GCTTGAAAAGGGCTGCCACTGACTAAGCCAGAAAAGCGGGTTTTGTTACCTTCGCGGGTTTTAATATCCACAATAGCTGAAATTCTACCCCCGTATTCAGCATTAAAGCCCCCCGTCAGTACATCAACGGAACGAATGGCTTCTGTTTCGAAAACAGAGAAAAAACCAATGGAGTGAAATGGGTTATAAATGGTCATACCATCCAACAAAATCTTATTCTGAACAGGCGCACCACCGCGAATATAAATCTGCCCACCTTGGTCGCCTGTTGTCAATACGCCTGGAATGACGGTTAAATATTGTGCAATATCGGGTTCACCACCTGTTGAAGGCAGTGATTTTATTTCTTTTTGCGTAATCGTTATTTTGGAAACTTGGGTTGTCGTTTTAGCGGCTTCCTTTCTGCCTGAAATCTCAACGACATCGAGTGCCGTACTGGATGCCGTCAAATTGAAACTTTTGTAAAGAATATTACCCTCTTTCACAGATATTTTGGTTTCGATGCTGTCGTACCCGATAAAAGAAACAAACAACGTATAGTCACCTGCTTTGACATCAGAAATCTGATAAAACCCGTTGGCATCGGTTGTTGCGCCTTGAGACGTACCCCTCAGTACCACATTCGCAAAAGGCACAGGTTGACCGCCGTTGCTGTCATACAAGTTGCCGCGCACGATGGCATTACTTTTTTGACTGAATAGGTTGACGGTAACAAATAAGCAAAGAATGAAAGTTAATGCTTTTTTCATGCTGCGTGATTGGTGTTTTTTCAACACATAGACTCATAAGTCATCTTGTAAGGAACGAATAAAGCTATGTGCCCTATGAGTCTATGTGTTAAATTTAATTCAAAAAAGAGCGCAATATTAAAGAAAAGCAATGATGTTTGAGGTATGGTTGGGGTGAAATATCCATACAGTTCTTTATTAGCGAAGAGCGACTTCTTGATATTGAGGCAGCGTGATGAGCGAACTATATAAAATTTCTCTAAAACAAAAATTATATAATGACTTTTACGGTATAAGTTAATTTAAAAGATAACTTTGTTTATTATTTCTAATTTCAATAATCATTCAAATCAAATTTCACATGAAAAAAAATGTTTTTAAAATCGGTATTTTAGCGGCATTCGCTTTTTCTTCCTGTCAACAAGAGAATCTTTCTGGTCCAAATAGCTTGAAAGAACCGAGTCAAATGGATGCAACGACCTTTGGGGAGCTGCCTTCAAAAGCAACGGACAACTATGTGCCTAATGAGTTACTCGTCAGGTTCAAAGCAGGAACAGACCCATCAGCCAAAAAACAAGTTTTGTCTGAACTGAATGCTGAAGTCCTTGAAGTCATATTGACTAAGGCTATGAAAAATACGGGCGACAAAGAAGGTATTCATTTATTACGCGTACCCGTTGCCGCACTTCAAGCTATCGCCAAAGCCAAAGGATTTGGTGAAGTCTTATTCGCAGAGCCTAATTTTATTTACACTCACGATGTAGCTTCCAATGATACCTATTTCACGAATGGTTCTTTATGGGGTATGTATAGCTCTTCGCTTCCCGATCTTTATGGTTCACAAGCCGCTACTGCTTGGGCAGCAGGACATACAGGTTCAAGAGCTGTTTATGTCGGCATCATTGATGAAGGCTATATGTACACACACGAAGATATCGGTGGTATTGAAGGTAATGCAGGTGTGAACCCCGGCGAAATAGCAGGCAACGGTCTTGACGACGACAATAATAGCTACGTTGATGATGTCTATGGTTGGGATTTTGATGGCAATAACAATTCCGTATTTGATGGTACAGGCGATGACCACGGCACCCATGTCGCTGGCACTATCGGCGGTTTGGGTGGCAATGGTAAAGGCGTTGCGGGTGTTTGTTGGAATGTGAAATTATTAAGTGCCAAGTTTTTAGGTAGTAGAGGAGGCACAACGGCAAATGCTGTTAAAGCTGTTGACTATTTTACGGCTCTTAAAACAAAAGGGCTCAATATCGTTGCGACAAACAACTCATGGGGTGGCGGCGGCTACTCACAAGCATTGTACGATGCTATTGAAAGAGCCAATGCTGCGGGCATATTATTTATCGCTGCCGCAGGTAATAGTAGCGCTAATAATGATGCAACGGCTAGTTATCCATCTAATTACGAAATTGCCAATGTCATTGCAGTAGCTTCTATAACAAGAACGGGCGGTTTGTCGAGTTTCTCTAATTATGGTGCGACTCAAGTGGATATCGGTGCACCTGGCTCAGGCATTTACTCTTCTGTTCCAGCGAGTTCAAAAGGAAAAGTCATATCAAGCTATGCCAGCTATAGTGGTACGTCTATGGCGACACCACATGTCACTGGCGCTGCGGCACTCTATCTTTCTACACATCCAGGTGCGACAGCTGCTCAAATAAAAACAGCTATATTAGGTAGTGCAGTAGCAACGCCTTCTTTAGCTGGTAGATGTGTAACAGGTGGGCGTTTAAATGTTAGTGGATTCTAATCAAAAGCCCCCCCCTCAGTATCAGAATGCGAAAAGCCTTTCAGACATGTGTTTGAAAGGCTTTTGGCGTTTTGATACTGCGGGGGTGTTGGGGAAGTATGTGTGCCAGCAAGGGGAAATTATCATTTTGGCGGATGAACACCCAATTTCAAAAGGGCACGACGGAAATTAACAAGTCCAATTCTATTCAAATCTAATGCTTCAACAGTCGCACGACCTATTTCTGTGATGCCAATCTCTTCTCCATTTTTGCTTAAAGGTATGATATGCTCCACATCAAAAGGTTGTGGAGAGTAGGCTAATAAGGCTAAACAATATTCACAAATGAATCCTGCTCGTTCAAAGACAAGTCTTTTAGTTTTTGGGCTACTCATCTTCGAAGGGATTAAGATGAAGTTGTTTCATAAGTGTGTCCAATGAAATATTGCGAATACCTGATAATTTGATTAAATATTCAAGACGCTCTGCGTTTTTAGTTTCTACTTTTTCGATGACCTTTAACAATTCTTTATGCTCAATTTCTGTAATGGTCTCCGCTCGATTTTTTGTCAATAGGTATTCATATCGTTGTTGTAAAGTTGCAGGTATCGCTTTATTGATTTTCATTAATAGTTTACTTTCCTGTTCGGGAAGATATGTCCCTTTGCGGCGGGCAATAAGGTGTCCTATTTTTTGGATAAACTTCTCTAAGTCCTTGGTCTCCAATTCAGAAATGCCATTTAAGATGTCATCCATTCCTAAATCAACTTGCTTTGTTATTTTAATACTATTTACGATATTAGCCATTTAATTCTATTTTATTAATCTTCCTATTTTAATATTTTCCCTTGATAATTACACTCTTTATTATTGCTCTACAAATTTATTATTTTTTTATAGAAAATTAGAAAAAAATGCCGCTTTATTAAAAAATACTGAGGAGGTGTGTTTGGTTTTAGTTTCTCGGGTCTTAGACCCAACAATCGTTTGTGTCGCGTATAGAGACACTTACGAGCGAGGAAGTATCAGCTACTAACTTTTTTTGTGGTTCGTCTAACATCTATCATCTTGTAACCTCCGATTTTTAATCGGAGGGCATCAATAACCCACTTCCTCCCATCTATCATCTATTCAAAACATCACATCAATACAGAAAAAGTCCAAAATATCTATGTTATTTTAAAAATAAGAGTAAGTTTGTCACATTAAAGAACAATCATTAAACATACACATCTAAAAAGAAAACGAAAATGGCACAAGTACGCATTTGGATACATGCTGTATGGGGAACAAAAAACCGCTCACCACTGATGCACAATAAGAACAAAAGGATAGATTTGTTCAAACATATCAAATCGTATGCAAAAGAGAAAGACATCTATTTAGATTTTATCAATGGAGAAGCCGACCATGTGCATAGTCTTATATCAATGGCATGTGATCAAAATATTGCACAAATCATGAAGCTGATGAAGGGTGAGAGTTCGCATTTTGCGAATAAAGTAAATCTCTTTGAGTCCTCTTTTGATTGGGCAGATGATTATTATGCGGCATCTGTGAGTCAATCTCATATTAAAACTATCCGAAATTATATCAAAAATCAAGAACAACATCACCAAAAAAAGACATTCGCTGATGAATGTCAAGAGTTTATGTCAATCTATGGCTTTACACGTATGTTGGGATGATAGGATGTGAAGTTCTGAAAAGATGATGGATGTGGGGAGGGCGATATTGACCCACCCCGCCGTTGAAACGGCGGGTTACAAGATGGTGGATGTGTGTCGTTCTTTTATTGAGATGACGGTCGTAGATATTGAATAAACTATAAGTTGAGTTTCACGACGAAAATACTGAGGGGGCTTTGTTTTGTTTGTCTAAGACCCAACAATGGGATGTGTCGCGTTGGGAGCGGCTAAAAAAACAAGGAAGTATTAGTATCATCTTGTACTTATACTAATTCTTTTAGT
>JAYTMI010000966.1:0-3753 GCA_043728625.1 Saprospiraceae bacterium
CAATTCTTTTTCAAAGGCTTGTTGCTCGACATCAGACAGTTGCCCTTTGATGTACGCATCAATTTTGAGCGTTAATAAGTGGTCGTCGTTATTCATTGCCTAAGAGTTCTTGGATGATTTTTTTAAAAAGCGGGCTTTTCTCACACAATTGCCTAAATTTTTGGCGACATTCAAAGAGTCCATTGCTCACTGCATTGTCCGAAGGCAAGTTCCATTGCTCTTTGATTTCTCGATTGGTGAAAGAGAGCATATAAAGTGTCAATAACCCCCGACATCGAAGCGACAAAGCCGCCAATATTTTCTGAACAAACGTTGTCATTTCGCGGCTGTAAATTTGCGTCAAAGATGTCTCCTCGATTTGACTGTCTGATGGTATTTCATCCAAAGACGCATGTCCTTTTTCAAACAAACCAGACCTGCCTCTATTATTAAAAGTCTGTTTACAAATACCGATGAAAAACGTTTTCAGATTGCTTTCCTTTCTAAATGTACCTTTCCGAATATGTTTATCGAAGACGATAATAGCTTCTGGAATGGTATATTCCATCTCTGCTTTGTTTGCTCCTTGCCGATTTAAGACCGCCACAACTTCGTGCTTCCAATTTTTCAACACATACTGAATCGCCTCGTCTCGGAGTTTGTCCGAACCTTGAATCATGGCAACGAGTGTTTCATCGGCGTATGTTGGTAAGTCGTCTTTCATTGGTACAAGTATAGGGCTTTTCGTTAGAAATGTTGACCTAAAACCTAATTCCCTTTCTTCGGCACAGGCGAATTCGGCGGTTTGGTAGCCGGTGACGTTGGATTCGGTTTTGTTTCCAACTTATTAATAGGTACAACCGTTGTTGTTTTGGACGGTTTAGGCAGATTTGAGGGTTGTGGCACTTGATTGAAGCCATTTTTATTATCACGTTGCCTAACCTCTTCCGGAAAAACGTCTTTCGAAGGTACTTGAAACAAGGTGTCTGTTTGATTATTGAGCGTATCCCGCATACGGCGCAATGAATCCAACATGACCAATTCATCCTGTGAATAAATTTTAGGGTCGCAGTTCATAGAATCCTTGACCCATTTAGAAGGCTCTGGAAACTTCTCATTTTTCAAAGCCGTATAAGCTGGGTTTTTATATAATTTTTGTAAAAACAAAGCACACACAGGTAACGCCATATACGCGCCTTGCCCATAACTCATATCTCGAAAACGAACGGCTGGGGTCATGCCGCCCACCCACGCACCACACACAAGGTTAGGTGTGTAACACATAAACCAACCATCGGAATGGTTTTGTGTTGTGCCTGTTTTACCAGCAATGTCATTGTTTAAGTCATATTTGTAGCGCAAACGCCCTGCTGTACCGTCATTGACAACCGATTTCATCATTTTTGTCATCATATCGGCATGGTCTGGAGAGAGGACTTGTTGCCATTTTTCTGGGTTAATTTCTTTTGTAAAATCGGCAATCACCTTACCATCTCTATCTGTGACTTTCAAAACGGGCATCAAATCGGGGCGGCGACCGCGTGCGGCGAATGTGCCATACACTTTCATCATATCATACAACGATATATCAGCCGTGCCCAAAGCAATACTCAAATCACGCTGCATCTCAGTTGTTACACCCATATCTTTTGCCAATTGCGCCACGGCATCGAATCCTACTCGGCTTATGAGATTAGCCGACACAACGTTCACAGAGTTTGTTAAGGCACCTTCGAGGGAATACGAACCCGTATAACTCTCGTCAGAATTGCGCGGTGCCCAAGCCAACTTTGGGTCGGCTTTCTCTGCCTCTGTCAGTGAATAAGCCGATTTTGTCGTACCATCAGGCATATAGGCGGTCAACTTATTTGGAATGTATTCGCAAGGACGAATGCCCGCTTGAATGGCTTTGGCATACACAATCGGCTTGAATGTCGAACCGACTTGCCGGCGCGCACGCACATGGTCGTATTGATAAAAGTTGAAATCAGTGCCACCGACCCATGCTTTTATCAAACCCATTTTGGCATCCGTCACCATAAAACCGGTATTGAGTTGACGAAAATAATATTTGATAGAGTCCATGGGTGTCATAGACCTTTCATCTTCCGATGGTTTGCCATTTTCCCAAGTAAAAACAGTCATCGGCATTTTATCATTCATAAAATGACGGCGTATTTTATCTTCGCTCCAGCCTTCAGCAGCTAACTGCTTCCAACGGCTTGAATTACGCATACCTTCTTCTATCCATCTATCGTCACCCCACCATTTTTCACCGCTCCAATGGTTATCAAAAGTCTTTTGCAGTTCGCTCATGCGCTCGGTTACCGCTTCTTCTGCAACCAATTGAATTTGCGACTCAATGGAGGTATAAATTTTCAAACCATCCTTATATATATCGTAAGACGTGCCATCGGCTTTTTTATAAGGTTCAAGCAGTTTGGGCATCTGCGTCCGCAAATAGTCCTTGAAATACGACCCCATCGCATCACGTGTCAAAACAGGCTGATAATCAAGCTTAATGGTGTCTTTTTTCAGCTTTTCAGCTATTTTTTTATCCAATTTATCGTTTTCTACCATGCTGTTGAGTACCTCGTTGCGGCGTTTCATACTCGCTTTGGCGTCACGACGTGGATTGTAACGCGTGTTTTTTTGCAGCATACCAACCAAAACTGCCGATTCCTCCACCTTCAAATCCTTAGCAGATTTATTGAAAAACCGCTTTGAAGCCATTTCAATACCAAACACATTGCCACCAAACGGCACTGTATTGAAGTACAACGCCAAAAGATCTTTCTTCTCATAAGCCCGTTCCATACGCCGAGCGATGAGCATTTCTTTGATTTTGTTAATCGGTGTTGAAAAAAACAAATGTTTTGGACGACCATAAATGTTTTTGACCAACTGTTGCGACAAAGTTGAACCACCACCTGAGCGTTCATCACCCCTCAGTAAAGAGTAATAAAAAACACGACCCAGTGCTCGAAAATCCACACCACTGTGCGTCCAAAAACGTTTATCTTCTTCCGAAACGAGGGCATCAACGAGGTGCGTCGGGAGGTCTTCAAAGCGAATATCCGTCCGATTTTCAAGGAAAAACTTGCCAATGAGGACAGAATCGGCTGTATAAACCTCCGAAGTATTGTTTGTTTGCAATTCTCGAAGTTCTTCCACAGTCGGAATTTCACCAAACATCCCAATCGCAAAAATGAAGTAAAAAACATACAAAGCCGCCGCTACTTTCGTCCCTCGTCGAATCCAAGTTGCGATAAATGGATTTTTCATAGCAAACCTTGCCCATGACTCATCGAAACGCTCTTTATAAGGTTGGAGAGTTTGACCGATGGGTTCAAACCAAGGTGCGATTGTTTTTGTTACAGGAGACAGCACTTTACTGAGGGGGGTGCTGATGTATGTTTTCCAGATATTTTTTATGTTTTCTATCATTATTATTTATTTCCAACCTCAAAAGGTGGTTTTGTTTTTTTGTAAAGACAAACGGATTTTTCAAGGGAAACATTCTGTGAAGCCGCAAATTTAAAATTTTACCTCGATAACACCGTCCACAAATTCATTAGATTCAAAAAAAGAACGTTTTTCCCTTTCCATTCACTAAAATTGCACTTTTTATTGGTGGTGAATGGTAGCACGGGTTTAAACCCGCATTACGATTAGCGGGTTTATTGACATAACCAAAATAATCCACTAAATAACAATGTTAAGGCATTTAGCAAAAATGCCATTTTTATTAAGGAGGCCACAAAACTGGAGCAG
>JAYTMI010000967.1:0-2327 GCA_043728625.1 Saprospiraceae bacterium
ACCGAACAATCGTCGTTTAAGTACCGACGGAGCAAATCCCTAAATTCTTTTCTATTCATTTTATTTTCGGATAATTATATGGTAAGTAAGGTGTAAATGAAAATACCCTAATGCCGTTTGCATTTTTTTTAAATAAAAATTTCAAAGAAAATTTAACAATGCACACACAGCTATAAAATCTTTCAATTGTGTCCGCAAAAACTTTAAAGATTGGGAAATGTGGTACTCAACAGATTTTTCGGATAAATTCATACGTTCGGCAATTTCTTTACCGCTTAGGTTTTCAAAACGGCTTAACCGATAGGCTTCGCGTGTTTTTTCAGGCAGTGAATCGAGAGCATTTTCTAAGGCATTCATCAAATCTTGTAGAAAAACGGCGTTTTCAACGATATTTTCTCCAGAAGCTTCGGCATACTGAGGGGGTAGCGACAAAGCAAATTTTTCGCGTGTAAGCCTCGATTCAATGTAGTTGAGCGTTTGATATTTGATAGAAACCATGAGATAAGCCTCTAAATTTTGGATAGATAAGTTGTGGCGGCGTTCCCAAAGGCTGATAAAAATATTTTGAGTGATTTCTTCTGCGGCTTCTTTTGACCGGAGCTTTTGTAATGCCAATCCAAAACACTGCCTTCCGTAGCGTTGGTAAATCGCTCGAAACGCCTTATCATCGTCTGATTTCAGACGCTCTAAGAGTTCTTGGTCAGTATGTAATTGGTCAATCATTATTTCAAGTATGCGTTTTTTTTAAAGTAAAAGTAGGAAAAACGTGTGCAAGTATAGAAAATAATAAGACACTTAGTTAGACTTACCCTTTTTAACAAGTCTTTAACTGACTTTAACAGTTACATTTCAAGAGAGCGAGCGTCTTTATTATAGAAATTGGAAGAAACGATTTAACAAGTGCTAAAAATTTTGTTTAAAGCAACAAATAAATAATTAAATCGTTGTAAATCAATAAATTAAGAAATAATAATGTTTTTATTCTGTAAAATAACCTTTTAATCGTATGGCTTTATTTTTTTGAAAGTACAACTTTTAAACTGTAATTTTGCGAGAATTGAAAAAGCATATTTTTAATAAATCTGAAAATTAAATCATTTAATATGAAAACCTTAATCGTTATTTTCTCGCTTTTGATGCCTGTATCTTTCGTTCAACCGAATATCGCTGCCGTTACTAAGGCATTGAGTGAAGGCGATGCTGCGACTTTGAGCAATTATCTTGACAACACCGTCGAATTGACCATTTTGGCTTCTCAAAATGTGTATAACAAAGCTCAGGTGACGACTGTTTTGAACGACTTTTTTGCTAAAAACAAACCTCGTTCATTCAACGCAGTACATCAAGGTTCTTCAAAAGGTTCTTCTTCTCACTATACGATTGGTGATTTGTCATCCACTACTGGCACTTATCGTGTTTATCTTTACTACAAATCAGTTGGTGAGAAACCTGTTATTCAAGAGATTCGTATTGAGAAATAAAAGACAGGATTACAGGATTTTACAGATTTACAAGATTTGTAAACTGTATTTCTAACATCAAATACTGAGGGGTCTAAAGTCGCATGATTTTAGACCTCTCCATATTTTTATCTGAAAATCTTTTTAGTTTTGCATCATGAAAAATATTCAAACCACGCTGAAATGGGCAGCATTTGTCCTACTTTTTATTGTGTTCAATAGTTCTTGCAACGATGAACTGAACCTCATAGGAAGCGGCAAAGAAACACCGATTGTGTATGCCTTTTTGTCACTCAACGATACGGCGACATATATACGTGTCGAACATGCCTTTGTAGATGCGACAAAACCTGCCGCAGACCTTGCAAAAGTGGCTGACTCGCTTTATTATTCAAACATAACAGTGACTTTGGTGCGTGTTTCAAACAATGAAAGGTTTGTTTTGATGCGTGTGGATGGCAATACTGAGGGGTATCGCCGCGACGATGGCATCTTCGCTAAATCGCCCAATTATTTGTATAAAGTAAAAAATGCGAACCTTGCGATGCAAGCGGACGAACAATGGCGCATCATCATTCAGCGTAATGGCGATACAAAAATATTGGCACAAGCAACGACTAAGGTGATTGGAAACTACACTATTTTTGCACCACAGGCGGGCGCGTCTTTGTTTTTGACGTATGACAATACTTTCAATGTCAGTATCGAGACAACCGAAATAACTGCCAAATTTTATGATGTAAAAGTCATCATGAACTACGACGAAGTCATTGGTTCTGTGCGGACACCTAAAAAAGCGGAGTGGCTTTTGGCAAGTGGCTCACCGCGTCGAGGAACGGATATTCAAACCTCTTTTCGTCGAAATGC
>JAYTMI010000968.1:0-5928 GCA_043728625.1 Saprospiraceae bacterium
GCCAAAGACAGTTTATACAGTCAAGACAAAATAAAAAGATTGCTCTCCATCAATTTTGAAGAAAAAGAACAAGCGCAACAGTTAGAAGCAGCAAAAGTAGTGTATCAGAATAACATCAAACTTGCCATTCTCATCGGGATATTGACCGTCTTTGCGGGTATTGCGTTATTGCTGTATAGAAACAATCGGCAAAAACAAAAAGCCAATAGGATTTTGAAAGACAAAAACGATGAAATAGAAAAGACAGTCGCACAACTCAAAGTCGCGCAAATATCGTTGGCTAAACGCAATGCGGAAAATGAATTGCTCTTGAAAGAAATACATCACCGCGTCAAAAACAACCTCGAAATCGTATCGAGTCTTTTGCAATTACAAACGGCTCAAATTGACGACCCCTCAGTACAAGCGGCTATGTTGGCAAGCCAAAACAGGGTACATTCGATGGGTATTATTCACCAAAAACTCTATCAAGGTGAGCATTTGGCAGCAATAGAAATGCGGGATTATTTTATCAATTTGAGCGAAAGCATCCTGGATTCGTTCAATGCCGAAGGGCGCATCAAAGTCGAATGTGATATGCCTAAATTGGTTTTAGATGTGGATACGGCTATTTCTATCGGATTGATTACCAACGAGTTAATAACCAATTCTTTGAAATATGCTTTTAACGAAAAAGAACACGGTGCTATTAAAATCAGCTTGACAGAGCAAAATAAGAGATTGAATACTGAGGGGGAGCTTTTACTAAAAATATCGGACGATGGTATCGGAAAACCTATAAACGGCAACGCAAAAGGTACAGGGTTTGGAACACAACTGATTAATTTATTGACAAAACAATTGGATGGTCAATTGTCTTATGAAATTAATAATGGAACGATTGTTTCTTTGGCGTTTAAAAAACCAAAATTGGGTTGAAAATAACTTAAAAGCCCCCCTTAGTAAAAAACACCTATAACACCCAATTGTCCGAACCGATTGGGCTTTTTTATATCTTAAAATATCTTCGGACAAAATTCCCCTTGTTTCGGACAGTCAAACCACTCATTCGTCCTCAATCACTTGGATTACCTAATAACTCTCTGCAATTTTACTTCATCAAAAACAAAAAAGAACAATTACACAACCTGTATAGATGTCAAAAAATCAAATCGCTATGAAAAAAACAACACATCCCATTTAAGACGATTGACTCACAACCCCGCCGCATCATAGGTTAGAAAGCACGTGTTCAATCCATTTTCTCAACGACGACTGTTCCTATGGGCGCACGAGTTGGCATTTTGAGTTCTTTGGGTAGCGTTGCACCATAAAACTAAATAAAATAAAAGCATCGGCGCGGCTTTGATAGTTGCGCCGATGCTCATAAGTACCCCTCAGTATAAATACTTTCTCGTTCTCTAACAATTTTTATGTAATTTTTAAAAAATCAATAAAACAATTTAGCAATGAAAAAAAATCAAATGTTCTCAGTCTTGGCAATATGTATTGCTTTATGCTTCAACATCGGGTGCAACGCTCCAGCTACCGACACCGCCGCTAAAGCCGCCGAAGCGACCAAACCAATGGCAGCCAAACCAGATTTGATGAAAATTAAGGCCGACATACAAGCCTTAGAAACCGCTTGGGCGGCGGCTGATAATGTCCGTAATGTCAGTACAATATCAGCTTTTTATGCTGATGACGCTGTCAGTATGTCCAATAATAAACCTATGTTAGTGGGTAAAGCCGCCATTCAGAAGGATATTGAGGAAAGCATTGCAAAAAGACCTAAAGGTTCGACTGTTTCTTATGACATTATGGACGTATTCGGCGATGAAAACACCGTTACAGAGGTTGGCAAAACAACCTCTAAGGATGCCGCAGGAAAAGTGTATTACACAGGGAAGTATATGGCTATTTGGGAAAAGCGTAACGGAAAATTTGTGTGCATCAGGGATATTAGCAATGATGATGTGAAAGCAAAGTAGCAGAAGGAGATTTAAACGCATGTCGAGGCTCGCCTAAAACGAGCCTCTTTTATAGTTATAGTCCGTCACTTCTGTCATTTTATCCCCCTCAGTATTATACATGAAAATTGTCTCATGCTCTTTTAAAAAACATTGAGAAATGAAACAGATACACATAAAATCACTACTTTTAAAAAAAAAAATTATCTTTATACCTTAAGACAATCGTCATCCCTTATGGTTGTCTTATTGACGGATGTTACCAATGAAAATAATTCTCAACTTGTATAAGACAAAAAGCCAAACATGTTGAAAATGACTCAACAAGACTATTCGCAGCCGCCCTCAGTAAAAAACACCTTTTTCATCTACAGTTTCCATCAATATCGAATGAAAAGAATCAATCTTACCCTGCTGTTTCTATCTCTCACTTACCTATCTACCTTCGCACAAGGACAATACGGTGAGACTTTGCGTACACAAACGATTTACCCTATCGAAACAGCGCAGTTTTTTAGAAGTGGTCAAGGCAATATGCCTTTGCACCCTTCTTCTATGTCTCCTAACTTTTATCAGAATGCACCCGTTGCGGCATATGTGCTCGAAGGGTTTTATCTTTTTAAAAGGAATAAGAAAAGACCGAAAATAAACTATGCTAAGAAGTCTCATATCGTTCGATTTTGACCCCTCAGTATAAAACTCCTTTTTCACTTTAAAATCTGAAAACAATGAATGAACCACTTTTGGAAAATCCAATAACAACCGCCGCCGCACCTGTCGTAGAAACAAACCGCATTAAAGTCATTGATGCCTTACGAGGCGTTGCGCTTTTAGGCATTTTGCTGATGCCGACTATTGGAAAGTCATAAAAATTGGCTATGGCATCGGCTTACCTCTGGTGATATACAGTTTTTATTATGGCTTTCTAAACTTCTCGACTCTCGAAGCCAATTTGGAACGTATGGAGCGTGTGCCTATCAATTGGGTCGGTTTGATTTATCCTTTTCAACGTATTCTGTTGGTCATGGCACATGCTGCAACACTTATCCTACTCTATAAATCGGGCAAAATACAAGGTCTTTTCCGTCGCCTCGAAGCCGTTGGACAAATGGCTTTCACCAATTACATCATGCACTCTGTCATTTGCACCTTGTTTTTCTTTGGTTATGGCTTGAATTACTTCGCTGAATTGGAGTTTTATCAAATCTTCTACCTCGCCTTTGCTATTTGGGTTTTGCAACTCATCGTCAGCCCTATTTGGTTGCGCTATTTCTACTTTGGTCCTTTGGAATGGCTGTGGCGGAGTTTGACTTATTGGCGAATACAACCGTTTATGCGGGTTTAGTACCCCCTCAGTATAAAATCATTTTTTTAACAAAAATTCTACTTTAAAATGAAAACTAAAAACCTTATTTATGGGATGTTATGGTTGCTTTTAATGGCATCCATTGGGCTAAAAGCACAAAACATCAACGTTGAACAAAGGCTTCAAGGCTTTGATCAAACGATTGAGAAGATTTTAAAAGATTGGAATGTGCCTGGTTGTGGTATCGGCATTGTTGTTAAAGATAAATTGGTCTTTGCCAAAGGTTATGGCTACCGAAATATGGAAAAGAAATTGCCCGTAACACCCAACACATTGTTCCAAATAGCGTCCAATACTAAATTGTTTACTGCCACAGCCATTGGCTTTTTGGTGGATGAAGGGAAATTGGACTGGGACAAGCCTATCAAGAAATACGTGCCGCAAATACAATTTTACAACGATAATTTAGATGCCAATGTCACTATTCGCGATATGTTGTCGCATCGTACAGGTATTTCAAGGCACGATGGGATATGGTATAAATCCGATTTTTCACGACAAGAGCTGTTTGACAGGCTGAAATATTTAGAACCGAGCCTCCCGTTGCGGTCTGGGTTCTTGTATAATAACCTGATGTATGCCGCTTCGGGTCAAGTTGTAGAGATTTTATCGGGTAAAACATGGGAGAAATTTGTAGCAGAAAAGATTTTTACGCCTTTAAATATGTCCCATTCCTTGTTTGTAGTTGAGGACATGCAAAAGCAAGCGGATTTTATGTCGCCTTATTACGAAAAACGGGATACCAATATATTGTTGCCTTATCCATTTTATACCAAGCAACAAGGTTTGGGTCCTGCGGGTTCTATTATTTCGACCATTAATGACCTCTCGAATTGGTTGATTACTCAAATGAACGGGGGTAAGTTTAAGGAAAAACAAGTGATTCCTTCAACTATCATTAAAGAGACCATGCAACCTGCCAGTATTACCGCTTCTATACCGGATAAATACTTTGAAAATATGAATGCTGTGTATGGTATGGGAAGAGGTTCATCCATTTATAAAGGACATTATAGAGTTCAACACGGGGGGGCTATCGGTGGCATATATTCAAATATATCTCTAATGTTGCCCGATAGTGTTGGGGTTATTGTGTTCACAAATGGCGCGCATGCAGGAGGGCTTCCGGGCATCATAGCCAATACAGTTTATGATAAAATATTAAATTTGGATGAAACAGCGTGGAGTGAACGAAATCTGAAAGACTATTTAAAAGGTAAGATAACGGATAAAGAATCGCGCAAAAAGCCAGACGTTGACCGCGTACCCAACACCAAACCGTCGCACGCCTTAGCGGAATATGCTGGCAGGTATGAAGACCCAGCTTATGGCGTGATGGAAATCAATTTTAAAAACGATAATTTAAGTTTTACTTTTAATAATACCACCTTACCCCTCAGTCATTATCATTACGACCGCTTTCAATCTCCTGATGATGAAATTGACGGTAAATGGACATTGCGATTCGGGCTTGATGCGCAGGGCAGTGTCCAACAAGTGATGGTCAGTATGGACGAAAAAGAAGTGGTTTTTATTAAAAAAGCAGATACAAAACTTTCTGACCCGAACTTCCTAAAGAACCTTGCAGGGTTTTATGAACTCGATGGCAATACATTTGAGATAACTTTGACCAATAAAGAACTGATGATAAAAGGCGCACCACCAAAACACCTTGAACCCTATAAAGGTAATACCTTTAAAATCCGAGAGTTTTCAGACCAATTGGTTGAGTTTGTTTTTGATGCCAATGGCACAATACCGACAGGCTGTAAATTGACGTATGATGGCAAGTCCGTTTTCATTAATAGAAAGAAATAATGCTTTTACTGAGGGGGTAATAAATCCCCTCAGTATTCCGAATAAAAAAGCACGAATTTCAAGCATAAATGCTTTGAAACCCGTGCTTTCTATGGTGTTATACTTAGAGAATGGCATATTAACACCATACTTTAAAGTATGTTAGGACTAGCGATATCCACCGCCGCCGCCGTAACCGCCACCGCCGCCACGATTACCACCGCCGCCGCCGTAGCCGCCACCGCCGCCACGATTGCCGCCGCCACCGCCGTAACCGCTGCCACCGCCACGATTACCACCGCCGCCGCCGCCACGAGATTCACGTGGTTCAGCTTTTTTAACTGCAATTGTATTGCCATCAAAGTCGCTGTTATCAAGGGCATTGATTGCCGCTGCGCCGTCATTGTCATCAGCCATTTCTACAAAGCCGTAGCCTTTAGAGCGACCAGTTTCACGGTCAGTGATGACATTAGCAGAAACGACTTCGCCGAATTGCTCAAATGCTTCACGCAACGCCTCGCTTGAGGTGCTGTAGTTTAATTTTGCAACAAAAATATTCATCTGAAAAAATTTAAAATATAAAATAAAATTTAAAAATACAAGGAAAGTAAACAGGATGAGCATAAAACCTTTGGAGGGAATATGGGTGGAAAAACTTAGAAGATAGGAGATGTCGTTACAAAACCTCAAGGCTGCCAAATGAGACCTTCTGCTTACAGTTAGTGCAAATGTACACTTGTTTATTCGATATTCTCTATTTTTTATTTTTTTAGTCGTTTTAATCGTATTCTACTTCATTTATTTCTAAAAATACAC
>JAYTMI010000969.1:0-3414 GCA_043728625.1 Saprospiraceae bacterium
TGCAATACGGCTATTGAGCAACGGAATATCGAACTCTCGCATCGCTTCTTCTGCGCCTTTGTGAAAACTTGTTTTCCTAACGCGATTCATCACGAGACAAGCTGGCAATTTGTTTTCTCGACGGGCATTGACATCTTCATATCGTTCTAAGAATTTCTCAAAACTCCACAAATCGAAGCCTGTAGGCGTAATGGGCACTAAAACCAAATCGCTTTCCAACAAAATACGGCTTGCCAAAGTCGAGAGGGCAGGTGTTCCGTCAACGATAATCAGTTGATAGGTTTCACGCAATTCTGCCAAATTGCTCGATAAAGCCTTCTCGCTGATCGTAAAAACAGGAATACGTGGCTGCCTATCACCACGTTGTTCCACCCATTTCATGGACGTTTGTTGTTCAAAATCAGTGTCCACAATGCAGGTTTTCACTTCTCCCAATGTAAAGCTAACTGCCAAATTTTGACTCACGGTGGACTTCCCGACACCACCTTTTAAATTGACTACTGATAAAACCATAAGCGTAATTATTTTAATTGAATCGCAAAAATACAGAAATACAGAAAACATCAAAGGCAGAAATACGATTTTGCAGAAAAACTTTTTCACAGATTTCTGTAAATACAGAAATACAGAAACGGCTTAGCACCTTTTAATTTTTAGCCCTTTGTAAATTTAGTTCGACTTGCCAATAATATTTACAGATGTACGCTCTGTTTTAATATAACTTTTTCAGTACACATATATAGTTATAGTGCATTATCAAAAGCAAGGCTCAAATCATTGATTTTACTGAATTATAACTTTTTCAGTACGAAAACCCCCCTTTTTTTTGGAAAATAGCTCTTTTTATAAAAAAATTGTCGCTAACTTTTAGGGTGAGAGGTTATAATTCAGTACGTTTGAACGTTTTTTCACTTAAAAACCTGCTGCGATAATTATGTTTCTACTCACGAATGAAACCAATAAATTCGTCGTCGTTCAGTCAAACGAGCTGATTGAAGCATCGTATTCTCCTGAATTGACGACACGCTCGCACAAAGTTGCCCGTCTTATATTGTCGCTTATCAGTCCCGATGATAAGGATTTGAAGCTTTATACCGTGCCAAATCGGGCAGTGTAACGTCAACAATTTTTCCCGCCAATGAATCGCCTATCACTATTTTTCAAAAAAACGGTATGGCTTCTAACTTATTGAAAATCAAGATAGAAGAAGTTTATAAAGACCAATTTTCAGAATTAAACAAGTTTTATGGGGTCGCTTTATCGGATTTAGAGCAGAAATTACTGGCTTTAAAAGGGAGTTAATTTGGGTTGAAAATAATTTTTTATGTGAAATCATTCTATTTGTTAGTTTGCAAAAATTTGTTTTTGTTTGCGGAAAAATAAAATAATAAATCATGGAAAACAAAAACGGATTACTCCCATTTGGCGGTATGGAGATTAGAAAAGTTTGGCACGACGAACAATGGTTTTTTTCTGTTGTGGATGTCATTGGTTTTTTGATAGACACGAAAGACTCTTCTGATTATTGGACGACCATGAAACGGCGCGAAAACCAACTTCCGTCAATTTGTCGGAAGTTCAAATTTACGGCTGCGGATGGTAAAAAACGTCCGACAGATTGTGCCAATACTGAGGGGGTGCTACGCATTGTTATGTCAATTCCATCGCCAAAGGTTGAACCTTTGAAGTTGTGGTTGGCACAAGTTGGCAATGAACGCATACAAGAAACGGAGAATCCAGAACTGTTGACAGAGCGACAAGCGGAACTGTATCGTGCAAAAGGTTATTCCGAAGAGTGGATATTGCGCCGTGTTCAGAGCATTGAAACCCGCAAGGCTTTGACCAATGAATGGAAAAATAGAGGTCTTAAAGACGGACAAGAATATGCTATTTTGACGGCTGAAATTGCGAAAGCAACATTTGGCCTGACACCGACACAACACGCTGATTTTAAAGGACTTGAACGCCAAAATTTACGGGATCACATGACGAATTTGGAGTTGATTTTTACGGCATTGGGGGAGGAGTCCACACGCCTTTTTTCGATTGAAACGGAAGCACAAGGTTTCACTAAAAACCACGAAGCAGCTCAAAAAGGGGGCAAAGGTGCGGGCAATGCGCGGAAAAACTTTGAGAAAACAACTGGTCAAAAAGTGCTTTCATCGGAGAATTATTTGAAGCAAATAGAAAATACAACTATTAAAAATCAACTTATGGATGGAAATACTAAGGCAGATGATTGAAAGAAGTTGTTTCTAATGAAATATTTCTTTTTTGGTTCTTGTCTCGGAAACGTTCTCGTTAATATTGCTTTTTTAACCAAAAGCGATACCTAAATTTGCCTGTCAAATTGATTGACAGGCATTTTTTGTAACTAAACAATAAGAAAAAGAGCATTATGAAAAAATCTGTATTTCTGTATTTCCTTATTTCTGTAAAAACAGTTTTCTGTGCGCTCATTGCACTCACCGTTTGGGCTTGGACTTTGCCCGATGATAGACCGACACTTTTTCTTTGCGGTGACTCGACTATGGCAAACAAAGCACCGATTGATGCACCCGAAACAGGGTGGGGAATGGTGTTGCCTGAATATTTTACTGATGCGGTACATATCGAAAACCATGCAGTGAATGGTCGGTCAACAAAAAGTTTTCGGACTTTGGGGCATTGGAAAGGTGTGATAGATAAGGTGAAAAAAGGCGATTATGTCTTGTTACAATTTGGACACAACGACCAAAAAGCGGATGATACGCTGCGATATGCTGCGCCACAGACCGATTATAAGAAGAATTTGACCCGTTTTATAGAAGAAATCAAGGCAAAAGGCGCGAATCCGATTTTGGCAACGCCTGTCATGCGCCGCAAGTTTGATGAAAAGGGTGTGTTCGTTGACCAACATGGTGAGTACCCCTCAGTAGTTCGGGCTTTGGCGAAGGATTTGAATGTGCCTTTGTTGGATATGCACCAAAAAAGCCAAAAAGTGATTGAGGCAAATGGTGATGAATTTTCAAGGAGAATGTTCGTCCAATATGGCAGTGGCTACTATTTGAAAAATCCAAAAGGTATCGAAGACAATACACATTTTACACGTTATGGTGCAGAATTGATGTCGAGTATTGCCGCGGAATGTTTAGTAGAAACAGGTCATCCGTTGCGCAGTTTCCTTAAAAAATCGGCTTTTGAAGAGAAATATGCTTTTGAATTGCCTAAAATTGCGGGAACAGCTTTTCGTCGTGACACCTTTAATATTGTGCGTTATGGTGCAAAACCCGACGGTATCACACTCAATACGCAAGCCATCAATCAAGCGATAGACATGGCGAATCAAGCGGGTGGGGGCGTGGTTGTCGTGCCTTCTGGTTTGTGGTTGACGGCAGGTATTGTCTTGAAAAGCAATGTCAATTTACACCTCGA
>JAYTMI010000970.1:0-1669 GCA_043728625.1 Saprospiraceae bacterium
GTTCGGGGAACTTTAAAAGTTCCCCGAACATGGTACTCGAACCCATTTGCTGCGTCATTCGGTTTTAAACACCAACGCTTTACATGGTGATTGTCCTCAGGATGACAAAAAATAGGTCAATTACTGAATCACTTATTCTGTGTTTTCAACCAATTTTGATAAATTCTGACATTGACCAAATGTTGTTCGTAGGTTTCAGCGTAGTTGTGATAGCCTGAATTATCAGGTTTGCCAACAAAAAAGATATAATTATGGCTTTCTGGACTCAAAACAGCTTCAATACTGGCTGCTGATGGCATACAGATTGGACCAGGCGGCAAACCTTCGTGCATATAAGTATTGTATGGGTGTGCGACTTGATAATCAATATTGTATAAGCGCCTGAAACTTGGTGTCTGTTCGATTTCCATTAAGGCAAACTGAACCGTTGGGTCAGCTTGTAATTTCATATTTTGTCTCAAACGATTGAGATATGCGCCAGCAACTTTGGGTATTTCATCTTTACGAGTGGTTTCTCCGTCCACGATTGAAGCCATGGTGATGGCTTGTTCTGGTGTCAAGCCTTGAGCAGCGGCTCTTGCAGTGCGGTCAGCATTCCAGAATTTTTTATATTCCTTAGCCATGCGTTCAAGGAACTTGCGCGGCTCCGTATTCCAAAAAAACTCATAGGTATTAGGCAAAAAAACACACATCAAAGTCTCCCTCGTGATGCCCATTGAGTCAAGCAATGCTCTGTCATTAAAGGTTTGCAAAAAAGTCAGAGAGTCACGTTCTAAAAATCGGGCAACTTTTCCCGCCACTTGTTCAGGAGTACGTTCATTGTTTAGGACAACTTTAACGGGTGATTGCTCACCTTTATGAATGTGTTTTATGAGTTCATAACTGCTCCAACCCGCTTCTATTCTGAAACGACCTGGTCTAACAGTATTATAAGCAGACCAATCCGCCCATCGCCGAAAATCCGATTCATCCATGATGACCCCCTCAGTAAGTAGTTGATTTACTAGATCGTCAAAGCTTGAATTTGTAGGGATTTTGACGGATGCCAGCTTTAAATCACTTGGAACATTGGTTTTAAATAGATATAAATAGGTTGTAGCGACGAAGATCACGATGATTAAAGCTGCCCATGCTACGCGTCGCCCGCTACCTAATATTCGTTCACCTGGTTGTTGTTTTAACAATGACATAACGTTTTGAGTTTTGTTGTGAAAATTGACCCCCTCAGTATGAAGTTGTTTATTAATGCAAAAATGACACTTTTCTGCAAAAGTGCCATTTTTCAATGAAGATTTTATCATTTATTCGAAAGAATCTGTATGCCTAAAAAAATCACCATTCGCCTTTTATCATTCACACGAAATCAAGCATTCATCCGCGTCCGTTTAACCAAATAGGTTTGCAAAATTTCTTTAAAACCCGCGTTGATATCACATTCCACAAAGTCTATTTTATACTGCAAACAACGGGCTTTCATGGCATCTGTGAATTTAGCGACTTGTTCGACATAAAAACCTTTGACTTGATTGGGCTGCAATCTAATCTTTTCACCTGATTCCATGTCCACAAATATTGTTGGGCGATTCTCATAAGCAAACTCCAATTCTTTGGATTTATCTACAACATGGAACAAAACGACTTCGTG
The DNA here is from genome assembly GCA_043728625.1 of Saprospiraceae bacterium. GTDB lineage: Bacteria > Bacteroidota > Bacteroidia > Chitinophagales > Saprospiraceae > JAAFJT01. The sequence goes on from JAYTMI010000970.1 coordinate 1,646, forward strand.
TTTATTGTATTTCAAATGTTGTAA
>JAYTMI010000971.1:0-5960 GCA_043728625.1 Saprospiraceae bacterium
TCCGTGCGGCTGCTAATCGGTGTTTGGTTCATTTCGTCTTGCACAAAACCGTCCACATTGGCGTACATCGCAAAGAAATTGTAGGTATTATAAAGCGTTCCGAAAAACTTGTTGCGGACTTCGGTGATGCCATCAATATCAAATTTCAGATTGTCCCAAGGCTGTGCGTTTGAAATCAAATACCAACGTGTTGCGTCAGCCCCATGTTTAGCAATCGTTTCAAACGGGTCAACGGCATTTCCCTTGCTTTTTGACATTTTTTGCCCGTTTTTGTCTTGCACCAAGCCATTTGACATCACGTTTTTGAACGCCACAGAATCATAAGCCATCACCGCAATCGCATGAAGTGTATAGAACCAACCGCGTGTTTGGTCAACACCTTCGGCAATAAAATCTGCTGGATAACTCACATTGAACGGTGCTTTGAACGGCATATCATCGCCATTTTTCAACTTTTCAGCATCCAAACCCCATTGTGCATAAGGCATTGAACCTGAATCGAACCAGACATCAATCAAATCCAACTCGCGTTTCATCGGGCGACCATCATCAGAAACCAAGACGATGTCGTCAATATACGGACGATGCATATCTTTGGGCACAACTTGATTTAAACCTAAAACCGCATTGGCTTTGTCTATTTCTGCTTCTAATTCGATAATCGAACCGATACATTTTTCTACAAAATCTCCCCCCTCAGTATTTTCTGTGCGCCAAATCGGTAAACCAATGCCCCAATAACGGCTACGGCTCAAATTCCAATCCTGCAAATTCTCCAACCACTTGCCAAAACGCCCTTCGCCTGTTGCCTCTGGTTTCCAATTAATGGTTTGATTGAGTTCAAACATACGGTCTTTCGCTTTCGATGCAGCGATAAACCACGAATCCAAAGGATAGTACAAAACGGGCTTGTCGGTGCGCCAACAATGTGGATACGAGTGGACATATTTCTCAACTTTGAAGGCATAACCTTCCAATTTGAGTTTTACAGCGATGTCCACATTGACATCCACATAATTGGGGTCGTCTTTATAATCTTTGACGTAGCGTCCAGAGAATTCGCCCACAGTATCCACAAATTTTCCTTGTTTATCCACCAAAGTCAATGCGCCGATGCCATTTTGACGACCAACGCGCATGTCATCTGCACCAAAACTTGGTGCTGTGTGGACAACGCCTGTACCGTCTTCTGTCGTTACAAAATCGCCTGTGATGACGCGGAACGCATCGGTTGCACCGTTTAAAGGCTCGATGTGATTGCCATAAGCCAAGAGTTGTTCGTAACGAATACCGTCTAATTGGCTACCCGTGACCCCCTCAGTAATTGAGAGAATTTCAGGTTGATTTTTGCCCCCGAGCCACTTTGAGACCAATGCCTCTGCTAAAATCACGCTGACTTCTGCCTTTGTATAAGGATTTAAAGTCTTGATTTTCACGTATATAATATTTGGACCAACAGTCAAAGCGGTGTTTGAAGGCAATGTCCAAGGCGTTGTCGTCCAAGCGAGAATACGCACGTCTTCGGTTTCGTCATCATATAAAAACGCTGAATCTTCGTTGCGAACCACCTTGAACATCGCAACAGCAGTCGTATCCGTCACATCTTTATACGTGCCAGGCATATTCAACTCATGCGAACTCAAACCCGTTCCCGCCGCAGGCGAATAGGGCTGAATCGTATAACCTTTATACAAATACCCTTTATCATAAAGCCGTTTCAACAAAAACCAAACGGTTTCGATATATGCATTTTCATAAGTGACGTAGGGATTGTCTAAATCCACCCAATAGCCCATTTTGACGGTAATATCATCCCACAAGTCCTTGTAACGCATGACCGTTTCGCGGCATTTGTGGTTGTAATCGTCCACCGAAATCTTTTTGCCGATGTCTTCTTTTGTGATACCGAGTTCTTTTTCAACCGCGAGTTCAATCGGCAAACCATGCGTATCCCAACCGCCTTTGCGCTCCACCCGTTTACCATTGAGGGTTTGAAAACGGCAGAAAATATCCTTAATCGTCCGCGCCATAACGTGGTGAATGCCCGGCAAACCATTCGCAGACGGTGGTCCTTCGTAAAAAACAAAGGTGTTGTTCGGGTCACGTTGCTCAACGGATTTGTCGAAGACCCCCTCAGTATCCCAGAAGTTTAGAATCTGTTTGTCTATTTCGGGCAGGTTTAGCCCTTTGTATTCTTTGTACATAATTATGAATTTATCTAACTAATTGATTTTCAATTCCAAATTTATCAATCCAAAAATATAGTCGATGCTTCATGCTATTAAAACATTCTTAGGTAACTTTTCCAACTCAATCACTTGAAGGAAAGTTTTTTTCAAAAATGTTATACCAATCAATTTCTGATAAATAGACAAGCCCTTATTATATGATTTTAACTTTTTTTCTAAATCGAAATCTTTAGAATTGGAAAAAGCTAAACGCACCTCATGATATTCCTTATCAAAAATATTGAAATAAAATTTAGGTTTGTTGTTCTCAAAAATCAACCATTCTCCATAGCTAAAATCAGATAATTTGTATCTATATGTCCTCTTTCCCAAAAATGTATAGATAGGTATTGATTCTACGGTAATTTTCATAAGATTATTATTTCTATTCATTTTTTATATCTAAGAATAAATTTTAATCAACTCTAATTATTTCTTTTCAAACATCCGAATCAAAACCAACAACCCTGCTGAAACCATAGGCACAGGTAAAAGATATGAATCCGTTAGGATTCGTATGTTTGTAGAAAACCCACCAGCATAATTTTCATGAATCCGTTAGGATTCAAACGTTTGTAGAAAACACCAACACGCATAATTTTCATGAATCCGTAGGATTCACACGTTTGTAGAATCACCAACGCACATAATTTTTTATAAAACCATACCATTTTAAAATGCATTATGACATTTTACAAACGTGTGAATCCTAACGGATTCGGAACATTTATTTGCGCTGCGGTTTTCTACAAACTTGCGAATCCTAACGGATTCGGGACATTTGTTTGCGCTGTGGTTTTCTACAAACTTGTGAATCCTAACAGATTCTGGTTTAATCGAAAAATTTGAAAATATATCGTTCATCATACGGCACTTCAAATTTTTCTAAAAAATCTAAATATTCTTCTCGAAACGTTATCTTTTTATGGTGTTCTTCTTGATTCAAAACATATTTACAGACCTTATCCATTTGTGAACGGCTATATGAAAATGCACCATAACCGTCTTGCCATTCAAAATAAAACGGCGATAAATGATTGTCATTGACCCATTTATTGGTCGCTTTTTTGGTTTCACGTACAATGTCGGGTATTGGCATCGTCAAATTGTGGTAGCTGAAAAAGATGTGAATATGGTCTTCAACACCACCAACGGCTAATATCTTTTGTCCTAATCCTTGAACAGTACCTGTTGTGTATCGAAATAAATCAGGTCGCCAAGCCTTGTCTATTAATGCTTCTCTGCGTTTGACCGCAAAAATCATTTGAATGTAAATTTGACTATACGTGTTTGCCATTTGTTTTCTGATTTTTATATGTTTAACTAATCGATTTGATATACTTTTTCTTAAAAATACTGAGGGGGTACTCAAAACGCCCCAACAAGTCGAAACCTGTTGGGGCGTTTTGGAAAGCATATCCTTAGCCTTTCACAGATTGTCGCACAATCGGTAAATAGAAATCGGACGTATAATAATGGGCGATGTTAAAGTCATTCCTCCCTCGATTTTAATTTTGAAAGCGCAAAAGTACATTTTTTTTCTTTTTTTAAGGAAAATACTGAGGGGGTATATTTTGAATAAAAGTATATTTCTGTCATAGCTTTTGCCACCAAATGAAACTTTATGGTTATTTTATTCGCAAATCCTTTTGATTAATAATATATCGCCACTTATTCGTGCCATCAATATCATACGTTTCCATCATCAGTTTGCGGTCGCCTTTGCTGCCTGAAACCGATATTTTCCCAAAATTGTTGGCAATCAACAACGAGCCTTCTACGCGTAAAGGATTCTTAAAAGCTGCCGTTTTGCTGATGTCTTTAATCCCCGAAGTGACTGGTGAACACGTAAAATCATAGAATGGATAAAAATTGGGTGCCAACTGCCGCTTAATCAACTCGCTGTAATGTTGGTCTCCTGAAATGAAAACGATGCCTTCAATTTTATTGTCCATGATAAAATTCATCAATTCCTGCCATTCCGAAGGGTAAAACATGAAACATTCCCTATCAGACAAAGGGTTCAAAACTTGACCACCTGTCACGATAAACTTAAACGAGGCTTCTGATGAAATCAAGCCATCTTTCAACCAATCCAATTGTTTTTTACCATAAAACTGCTTGTTGAGGTTCGGTTTTCCATCAATTGAATCTGTTAATGTATTCGCAGAGCGATAAAAACGGTCGTCCATGCAGAAGAAATCGCAATCACTCCGTTTGAATTTGTGGTATGCACCCGCGTTGTCAGGCTCGCCAAAAGTCTTGTTCGCCCAATATCTTCTGAAATGAGCTAACGATACTTCTTTGAGTTCAAATTTGCCGTCCGAGTCGTTGGGTCCGTAATCGTGGTCGTCCCAAATAGCGTAATTGGCACGTGTTGCCCTTAGTTTTTGCATGTTTTTATCCCTGAAATTGGTCGAATAACGGTAAGCGATGCCCGACGCAGAAGAATAATCGGCTTCACGCAGATACAAATTGTCGCCCAACCACAGCATAAAATCGGAGGACATATTACCCATCGTTTCCAAAATGCGTGGGTCTTGTCCATAAGGTTTGCCAGGACGGTCATACGGCGTGTCGTTCAGATAAAAACAAGAACCGAGCAAAAAGGTGAAATCTGGTGCTGGTTCGCGCCATTCCCAAAGGTGTCGGGTATGAAAAGTCAATGGGAAATCAAATTTTTGCTTGATATCATCCAGCCAAATCTGATATTCATAAGGCGTATCCATCGCCAAATCTTCGAGCGTCAATTTGACGGGGTTATAAGGTCGCCCCAATTTGTTGGCATCAACCCGTATTTTTGAAATTGCCGTTTTGCCTGCGATATTGTACTGAATCTCTACTTTTTGAACACTTTTAGCCACTTCAAGCCAAATTTGTGCTTCTCGATGTTCTACATAACCGAGCATAGGACCCGAAATGAGTTTGGCATTGCTCTGATTTTGAGAAAATACTGAGGGGGGGCTTTTGAAAATGCCAACGGCAAAAAGCAAGAGGTAAAGAGTTGTTCTTCTCATTGTTTTATTTTTAGGGCAAAACTATGCGTTTTTTTGGGAAAACGAACGGCGAGCCACGTTTCCATGACTCGCCGTTTCTATTCAAACGAAAAGTTGTTGTGTCAGATTTGTGATTAGCGTCCCCAACGGCTACCGCCACCATCGTCACGACGTGGACGGTCTCCGCCACCGCCGCCGCGATTACCGCCGCCACCGTAGCCACCACCGCCACCACGATTGCCGCCGCCACCGCGACTGCCGCCGCCGCCACCGCGAGATTCACGTGGTTCAGCTTTTTTAACTACAATTGTGTTGCCATCAATGTCGCTACCGTCAAGGGCTTTGATAGCAGAGTCACCTTCACTATCATCAAGCATTTCGACAAAGCCGTAGCCTTTCGAACGACCTGTTTCGCGGTCAGTGATTACGCTAGCAGATTCGACCTGGCCGAACTGCTCAAATGCTTCACGCAACCCATCGCTATCGGTGCTGAAGTTTAGTTTTGCAACAAAAATATTCATCGAAAAAAATTAAAGAAATGATAAAATAAAAAATTAAAATACAAAGTTGAAAATGAGTGGATTGAAAAGATAGGAAGGAAAGCTGAATGGATGAACTCGAAGACAAATAGAACCACAAAACTTCAAGGCTTCCGACTATGCCTTTAAACTCATAAGTGATTACAAAGGTAATCTGACATGTCCAATAATCCAAATAATTTACGTATGTGCACTAT
>JAYTMI010000972.1:0-4409 GCA_043728625.1 Saprospiraceae bacterium
AAACCTTTGTGGCAAGGCTTTGCTTTCTACTTTACGCCCAATAAAAGCGAATTATTTCCTTTTGACCAAGCAACAATGGATGCGTATCAAGGAAAATTGAAGCAAAATCCAGGATACTAAGTAGTCGTGAGTAACTAAAAATAAAAGCGTTTATGTTCGGGGAATCTTGAACGATTCCCCGGACATATTGCTCAAAATAATAGCATAATTTGTATCGAAAACCTCAATTTACTATTGAAACCTCTCCTACCCTCTTTAAAATATCTACACAAAAAACGCCTCTATCTTAAGTGCTTTTTTACTTTTTAAGATTTATCTACTTTTGAAATTTTCTGGAAACTGCTGTTTGAGTCGAAAAATGATTTTAGATTTTAGGAAAGGAAAATCTTCAATATTCTCTTGCGAGTAAGCAGTCTGTTCTAAGCGATTGATGAGGTCTAAAATATCTTGTTTAACATTTGGATAAACCTCGAATAGCTTTTCTGCGACATCAAGATCATGCTCAAATTGTTCTTTTTCAGCTTGCCTTTTCAAGGCTATTTCGGGTGGCAACGCCTCATTTTGGACATTTCTGCTTTGTTTAGTATTTTTATTATCTGCCTCCGACTTCTTTTTTTGTGAAAAATCCGCCTGTTCGATCAATACCCGCAAATAACCACCTTGCTTACTTTTGTCTTTTTCGTGAACCCGTCCTGTTCGTACTTTAACTAAAAAAGCCTTCCAACATTGTTCAATATGTTCTGTTGGATATTGCCGCACCCACTGTGTAAGCGTAGATGCTGATACGCCATATTCTCGCATAGACACAAAATATTTGTCAAAATGAGCATCAAAAACTTCTTCTGTTTTCACTTCTAATACTGTTTCAGCATCCATATTTTCCAAAGGCAAAGGCATTTGTTTTCCTTTGGGATCATTTGGAAAAATCCTAAATTTGACAGCAAAAACAGCCTTCGAACCAGCTTTTTTTACTTCTTCGTATTCAAATCGAATATCGGTTTTTTCTTCCAATTCCACCTTTGCTTTGTCAATAAGGCGTTGTTTGATATTGCCAAAACTTTTGTACTTATCCTGCAAATCAAAGACATCTCGAATCTCTTCAACTGTCATGTATCGAAACCCCGTATCCGCAAAACGTTTCAATAAAAGATAAAATCGCAGTATTTTTATGGGCAATTCTATAGCGTAATTGCGGTCAAACAAGGTGTAATTTTTGTCAAGGCTACCATTTATATTGATCAAATAAGACTTAATTTGATCGTGCAACTGCAAACGAATATAGCCGTCGTCGTCGTCTGAAATCGTATTATCACTATTCATTTTCACAGAATGTGCCGTCTCTGAAAATAGGCTTTTATTCACCATTTCCCAGCTTCCTGTATCCATATTTTGTTGATAAAGTTGAATACTACGTGTCGCCAATGCCTTACGCGCCTCTCTGAAAAGGTGGTAAGACTGACGGCTATTCTCCAAATGAAAATCTTTTATGAGCTCACGGATCGGTATCACAAAGTTTGTCGTTCCTTTGTTTGCTTCTTCGTTCACCAAAAAAATAATTTTGAGGAAAATACGCATTTCCCAAGTAGATAAGCTGTGGCGAGCTTCAATTAAGTCATTGGCTTTTTTAATGAGCCGTATGGGTTTTAGGTTTTTCTTTAAAGCTTTAGCCATTATAACATTTTTAGGAAATGAATGATAACAAAAACAGGAAAATCAAAAAATGCTTGAATTAGGGACAAAGCCATCCCAAAGACAGTTATAAACGACGATATTTTACTGGAAACTTTAGCAAATGTAACAATTATAGGAATAATTGTAACAGAAATAGGAATAAAAAAAGAGGAAACTTGATACTTTAGCTATTCTAACAAAAATAGGAAGTGGTTTTTTCCTAAAAACGTTAAAATACAGTCCTAATTTTGTTATAATCCTTCCTAATTTTGTTATCTTTTCTCCTAATTTTGTTACAAATGTATTCATAAACTACTGTTAATCAATTGATTATGAGCGTTACAATAACTATACAATATCTTACAAAATGACAACAACGAAAAAAGTTGTTGTCATTGAATTTAAAAAGAATAGCTCATTTTCTAAGATTATGATTTGGGTTTGTGAGTCCGCACGGTTTTTTTTGGTAAAAAAGAATAAATAACAATTTATTTTTGCATGAATTACATTGTTTATGCTTGTTCCTTTAACAAAAAATATAAATCGAGTTCCTAATTTTGTTACAATTTAAGAGATTGTAACAAAATTAGGAACTTATAGACGGATTCATATCTTCTGTTTGTATTCTTCCAGATGACATACATAGCAAAGTGCTTTTAAAAAGCCCCTTTTTTTATTTTTCAGCGATCTCTTTTAAAATTGTGACCTGACGAATGTCTTTTTTGATTTAATGGCGTGTCGTTGAAAATCAAAGTTTTAACTTCTCTTAATTTTTAGCCGTACTACCCTATCTCAATTTAAACATATTAAGCTGAGATTGCCAGTTTTCATTTTTTAAATTATTACGTAATAATTTAGGTATTTAAAAAAAACTCTCGCATTTAGTTAAATACTTACGTAAACATTTATTTATTTAAAAAATAATCTTTTGCCTTGTAGGTTCTACTTTGCAGTTTTAAGATGGTTCAACTAATAGTTGTTTAATTTGGGAAATTACTGAGGGGGTGGTATTTGATGGATATTGACCCTTTAGCCTTAGCGTGTGCGGCGAGAAGCTGCCAATTGTTTAAATTGTTACGTATTAATTTAAGAAAAATTTGCAGACTTGAGATTATTATTTAAATGTTTACGTAATAATTTAATGATTTAGCAATTTATTTTTTAAATTATTGCGTAAGCATTTAATAATTTAAACTATTTTTGCACCCTAATAAAATTTAAACAAGACAAATGGCAAAAATTATTTTATTTGGTAATCAAAAAGGTGGGGTAGGGAAGTCAACCCTGACAATGTTGACAGCAACGGCATTGAGCCAGCCACCGTTTAACCTCGATGTATGCGTATTAGATGCAGATGATCAAAGAAGTTTGTGTGACTTGCGGCAAAGTGATAGGGGTTACAACCCAGAACAAGAGCCACCCTATGAGATACGTCCAGCCACACTCAATGATATTCACAAAGACATCCGTGATCTTGACAGACGCTTCCATGTTGTTTTTATTGATGTAGCAGGAAAGTTAGACCTGAATATTGCTGCTGACAAACAAGAGATTATCCCTTACCTCAGTTATGTGGATTTGCTATTCATGCCATTTGTGGCAGGTAATTTTAATGTTGATGCGTCGGCTAAGTATTTAAAAACCGTTTTGCATGTGCAGTTGTCTCGACAATTGAGCGCACGACCACTGAAGGTTTTTGGCTTAGTCAATATGTATCGGGAACGATCGCGTGTCAATGGTTTTTTGCTTGACGACATACAAAACCTGCGATCCGTTGTAGATATTCAATTTATGGATACACATTTGAGGGATTATGCGCTTTTCAAAGAGAGTGATACACTCAAATCGCTTTATTCAGAAAACAGCAACGATGCCGCTAAAGCCAATTTCCGAACATGGATTGATGAATTGGCTAATTTATTAAATCAATAAATGATTAAATGTTTACGTAAACATTTAATCATTTTTAAAATAAACCAAACCATGGCTAAAGAAAGAAAAACACGCAATTTTGATTTTCTCAAAAACCCACAACCCGAGTTACCCAGCCGAGAAGAAGTTATTCAGAAAACGGTTGAGCTGACGGGACAATCTTTAGTAATTGCTGAAACACCCCCCTCAGTATTAATAGTGGTTGAACCAGAAATACCCAAAGCGGTAGAAAATAAAAGCAAAAAGGCAAAAATAGAACCCGTATTGCCAAAGGAAACGCCCAAACGCGTAAAACAGGCATTGATAGCAGAGCCCATACCTAAAGAGAAATCTAAGGTCGGTCGGCGGGCTTTGGAAGATGCGCGCAAACCGTTTACATCAACCATTACTGTTGACAATAAAAGAAAATTGCGACAACTGTGTGCAGAATACGATATTGCGATGTCAGATGCTTTGAATGAAATTTTGGCAGCGCAATTTGAAAAACGACCGCCAAAATACATGGTTTAAAATGCGCTCATGCTGCATGTCATAATCCATTAAAGCATAGAAATAATCAAACATAAATGGAGAATCAAAAAATCATATTATTTCAAGAAAAACAAGTGCGTCGCGAATGGCACTTGGATGATTGGTATTTTTCAATCGTAGATGTCATCGAGGTATTGACAGATGCAACGCAGCCGCGCACGTATTGGGCAAAATTAAAAAAGAAGATAAAAGAAGAAAGTGAGTTGCTACCAAATTGGCAGCAACTGAAAATGAAGTCCGCAGATGGCAAATTTTATAAAACAGATGTCGCAAAT
>JAYTMI010000973.1:0-3451 GCA_043728625.1 Saprospiraceae bacterium
TCTGCGACGACGACGAATATCTTTTTGGAGTCGGCACACTTCAACGGTAAACGTTTGCGCCGTACATCGTTCCACCATAATACACGAACAGATGCCGCAAAAACCTTTGAAAAAGGAACTGACCCCAATGTGACTTTGTTCGCTATGAAACGGGCTGCGTTGATGATTAAGGAATTGGCGGGTGGCGAAATTGCTTCTGAAGTGGTGGATATTTATCCAAAATCTATTGACAATCAACGTATTGCAGTCAGTTTTGAAAACGTTGAACGGTTGATTGGTCAAAAATTTGACAACCGATATTTGAAAAAAATATTGGCAGCTTTGGATATGGACATCGTAGAAACGATTGACGCAGAAAACGTTGTCGTAAGCGTGGCAACCAATAAATCAGACGTTTTGCGTGAAGCCGATGTTATTGAAGAAATCCTACGTATTCATGGCTTCAACAATGTGCCGATGCCGAATCAAATCCGTTCTGCCATTACAGAAACAGACCGTATTGACCGCAATAAGATTAAAAATTTGACGGCAGATTTCTTAGCGTCAAACGGTTTCAACGAAGCGATGGGTTTGAGTTTGAGCCAATCAAAATTTTATGCAAATACAGAATTGGTTGACAATCAACGCCTTGTTTATGTCAACAACACATCAAACGTACATTTAGACATCATGCGTCCAACGATGTTGGTTTCGGCTTTGGAAGCTATTGCCCATAACCAAAACCGTCAAGCGGCTGATTTGCGGTTGTTTGAATTTGGTAAAACTTACCTCACCGATAAAGACGGTTTTGAAGAAACGGCACACCTTTCAGTCGTCGTCACAGGCAGTAAATATGGTGAAAGCTGGCGCGTCAAAAGCGGTGGTTCGGCTGATTATTTTACCTTGAAAACATACATTCAAGGCGTTTTGACAAGGCTTGGTATAAGTGGTTTGCAAGAAACAGCGATTACAAATGCGCAATTTGCTTTTGGTTTGAAATATCATCGTGGCGCACAAACCTTAGTCGAGTTTGGCAAAGTGCAACCCAAATTGCGTAAGGCTTTTGATGTCAAACAAGATGTGTATTTCGCTGATTTTCAATGGGATAATATTTTGAAGGCTTTGAAAAATGCAAAAATCGGTTACACCGAAATTAGTAAGTACCCCTCAGTAAGACGTGACTTAGCCTTAGTTTTAGACGCTTCGCGGACGTTTGGAGAGATTACGCAAATCGCTCAAAAGTCAGCAAAAAAACTTTTGAAAGACATCAATCTATTCGATGTTTTTGAAGACGAAACGAAACTGGGTGCAGGCAAAAAAAGCTACGCCGTCAGTTTCATTTTTGAAGATAAAGACAAAACGCTTGTTGAAAAAGATATTGAAAAAGTGATGTCTGATTTGATTGGCAAGTTTGAGGAGGATTTGGGGGCGTTGATACGGCGATAAGTTTTGATATTCAAAAAAAATAACAAAAACGCCTTGCAGTTAAAACTGTGAGGCGTTTTTGTTATTTTTGATAAAAATGTTTCCAAGCCCAATCAACATAGAAATCCACAAATCAGTTTAAATCTCTCAAAAATATCACTAATTTAGATAAAAATGGAAATAAAGTGTTCGCAATTTGAGAATATTCCCTATTTTCGTGGTGGATTAAAAATATACCTACTTTATGAATACTGTCAGCATTATTACGCAACGATTTATCAAATGTCATAATAAACTAAGAGAAAACAAGACCATCAAAAGTAGCCGTCAGTTTGCTGTTGACATTGATTATTTGCCTCAAAGTTTAAGCGAAATCCTGAAAGGTCGTCGCGATGTGACGATTGAAGTGCTGCGTAAATCGGTTGAGACGTTCAAATTCAATCCTTTTTATTTGTTTACGGGTGAAGGAGCGATGTTTTTGACGGAAGAAAACAACAAAAGCCTACATATTTTGACCGTTATGACCGATGTTACCAACGAGGAACGCATCGTTCATGTACCTGTGCCAGCCCAAACTTCTTATGCCAGTGAACTGAATAATCCTAAATTTATTCAAGACTTGCCCAATTTCACTCTGCCAGATTATAAATATAAAGTCGGTACGCACCGCAGTTTTGACGTGGCAGGCGATTCGATGGAACCGACGCTGTTTGAAGGCGATAAAATCGTTTGCAGCTATATAGAGCCGCCTCTTTGGGAATTGGGTATGAAGGACAGTTATGTGTATGTCATCGTCACACAAGATGATATTGTTGTACGACGAGCTTACAATCACTTGAAAACCAATAAGTTGATAGAAGTACATTGCGACAATAAGTTCTACGTACCTTACGAGATACCCCTCAGTATGATTAGAGAAATTTGGTATGTCAGAGCTAAAATTAGCCCTTTTTTACCTGCCCCTAATCGGATACAACACTTGCTTTATGAGGACATGAACAGCTTAAAAAGCACAATAACGGAGCAATCTCGACTCATAGAAAATCTTAACCAAACAATTCAGAAGTTAGTGGACTTAAAATAATGTTTTATTTGGTTAACTAAACACTCATTGCTTTGTTTTAAGAATATTATTTTAAACTGTGACCAAATTTTGTTTTGAAGTCTTTATAAGAGTTCGATTAGAAAATAAACTAAGTTCCTGTTTAATTGTATAAAAACGGTTTTTGTAAAATATATTTAGGTTTTTTGTTAAAATACTTGTATTTTATTTTTACTTGTTTTACCTTGCAGCGTTATAACAGATACAGATTAGCAATCACGCAAAATTAAATTTCGCTAAATTATGACGGATAAATTTGACCCAATTGATTTAAAGATTCTCAAAATATTGCAAGAGAATTCTAAAATCACAAACCTCGACCTTTCTAAAAAAATTGGTCTTTCACCCGCCCCAACGCTCGAGCGCGTGAAAAAATTGGAAAGCACCAATGTTGTCATCAGCTACCATGCAGCGGTCAACCCTCAAGAAATTGGTTTGAATGTCAAGACATTCGTCCTCGTTTCTTTGGCTTGGCAAAAAGATAATGCTTTGAATAACTTTCTTGATAAAATCAAGGAAATTGACGAGATAACAGAGTGTTATATCATCACTGGTGAAGCCGATTTTCTTATCAAAATCGTCTGCCGTGATATTCCAACTTACGAACAATTGTTGTTCAAAACGCTTTCTCAAATCGAGGAAATTGAGCGTTTGAAAACCTTAATGACTTTGTCAACGGTGAAAGACTCGAAGGTTTTGCCGTTTAAATACGAGTAATTACTCAATAAAAATATTATTCCTAATTGACTGCGCCACGTTTCTTTTTAGAGATGTGGCGTTTGTCATTATTTGAAAATCAATTCTTTACACAACTTTCATTTTTATCAGATGACTAAACCCTAAGTCTATTATTATGAAAAAAAACAAAAACTCGCTCGTTTGGCAAATTACTGAGGGGGGGCAAAACCCATCATACATACTCGGCACAATGCACGTTCGCGATGC
>JAYTMI010000974.1:0-4934 GCA_043728625.1 Saprospiraceae bacterium
TGTACGAAATAATAGTTTTGTTTGAAGGTATAACTATTTGATTCTGAGGCATTTATAAAAATTTTATCAAACAGGCGACCTGCCTGTACGCCTTCATAGGTTTCAATGAGAGGCTGATAAAAATCAAAATTGGCTTTATTAAAAATGATGGTTTCACCTTTTTGAGGAATTTTATAAAATGTATAAGCTTTATTGATAGGTAAAATTTTGTTTGGGTTATAAATATGGTATTTACTATTTAAATTGTTATTGTTATTTTGTTCAACAGACTCATCTTTCACGATTGAATAAACGGAATCCATCGGCACGCCTACAATGCGTTTGATAAAATTTTCTTTATTTTTTTCAAAAGCGACAATGTCATTTTTATTAAAATTGGAAAAAGTGATTTTATTTATCCAGACGACATCCCCCCTCAGTATAGTAGGCTCCATGGACTCTGTTGGGATGGTAAATGCTTCAAAGGCTAACCATTTTATGCCAAAGCCGAGTACAACACCAATGATGAGGATTTTGATAAATGAGGAGTTTTTCATGTGTATAAAAAGTTGATTTTAAAAGGAATAGCTAAATGTTGCTTTGATAGCGAACGGTGTGCCTGGTGTAAAATGCAACTCGCTAACGGGCGCAGCTTCATTTTTCAAACGGCTTTCAGTATCAAATTGGGCTTCATTCCATTTGGCGTTTAACAGATTTTCAAGGTTCAAACCTACCATATAACGTTTCATTTTATATTGAGTTGTCAAGTCCACGAGTGTGTAACCGAGGGCGCGCACGCTGTTCGCTTCGTTGGCTGCCCGTTCGCTGACGTGCCTGTAGCGCAAAGCACTTTCAATGCGGTGTCCATTACTGAGTGGAAATTGTGCGGTCAGACCACCGGTTGAAGTGAGTGTTGGCGCGAGGGGAATGATATTATCTGTTGGTAAGATGGCTCCGAACCGCTTATCTAAAAGCCGTCCTTTCGATAAGTTGAGGTCGGCATCAAAAAATAGGCAGTCAGTCAATTTTGCTCTAAGGCTGAGGTCGAGACCATAGCGGCGGCTTGCGCCATTGTCTTCAGTGGTGCCATCATCGCCTACAAATACCAATTCGTTGTCCAATTCTAAGCTCCAAATAACTGCTGAAACGACGATATTACTGAGGGGGTGCGCTTGCAAGCCTATCTCACTGCCCCAAGCATTTGGGAGCGAATGGTTGCCTCTATCTTGCACTACTGAGCGGGCATCGTTTGAATGAAAACCTTTACCTATATTTAAAAATAATTTGTAATGCTTTGTCAATGAATAAGTTAGATTAAATTTTGGTGCTACTTGAGTTTGATGATTAACGCCTGTGTAATTGGCATGTTCTATTGTTGTGGGCAATCTATCCGTTACATTGAAATTAAAATAATTGAACCGCAAGCCCAATTCAGCCCTTAATTTAGGGGATAAAGCGAATTCATTTTTAGCATAAAAAAATGAATTGGATTCTTTAATGCGGGCATCAGCAAGGTAATCTGTAATGCTGCGTTTCGGTGCTTTTGCCAAGTCATTGTCTATATCGTCATAACGCAAACCAGCACCTAAAGTGATTTTATTTTTATCAGAAGAAATGACATATTTTGTATTTAAACCTGCAATAGTGCGGTTGTCACGTTGACGAATCATATCGCCGTTGATGGAGTCTTCTTTGAAAAAAGTAAAATTGGAAAATAGTTGAAAATTATATTTTGAAACAAAGGCTTGTGCTTCAAATGATTGATTATCAGCCACTTGTGTATAAGTGATACTTGCATTTTGACGTCCTGTGTTGCCGCCTTCTGTATTATCAATAGCACCAAAACGATTGATTAAACCACTTTCAATGGCTCTTTCAGGCAACTGACCTGAGGCATCCCATTTTGAATTGAAATGTGAAAACAATAAGCGCATTGTACCATTTTTTCCTACATCAAAATTTGTTTTCGACATGATGCTGAATCGGTTAAAATTTTGCGAAGCGTCAAAATAAGATGGCGCAAAAATATATTCTGAGGCGATATACGACGATACTTTCGGCGCAACGGGCAACTGATACATCAATAAACCCCTTGATACTGAGGGGGTGCGCTGCGAAGGAACTGCACCGAGTTGAAATTGCAGGGTATTATTGTCAAGACGATCGAGGGTTTTGAATTTTATAGCCCCTGCTGTAGCAAAATCACCGAGTTCGGCAAAATATGTTCCTTTCTGAACTTCTGCATTTTTAACAACTTCTGGTATTAAAAAGTGTAAATCCAGATAGCCTTGTCCATGACCGTGCGAGGGCATATTGACGGGGATGCCATCTACATAAGCCGCTACATCCGTGCCGTGATCAGCATCAAAACCTCGTAAGTAAATCTGCTCGGCTTTGCCGCCACCTGCATGTTGCGAGGTGACCACACCCGGTATATTACGCATTAAATCTTGCGCTGAGTTAACAGGGCGCAATTGGAAATCGAGTGCATTCAGCACTTGCGATGAGGCTGCGGTCAGTGCTCTATCAGCTGTAATCAGAATTTCAGGCAGACTTAAAACATTGATTTTCAATGTGATAGCTATTTTTTCTATTTTATTGGCTTCTATACTGAGGGATATGGATAGAGGAATATACCCTGATTTTTCGACGACGATTGTATAATTTCCAACGGGGATTTGTTCAATTTCAAAAACGCCATTTTTATCTGTTTCAACACTTATATCTTTCACCCTGACCTTTGCTCCTGCTAAAGGTTCATGATTGAGGTCGTCTGTTATTTTACCTTGAATGCTACCGATTTCAATATTATTTACCTCTGCCAAAGGTATTCCTTTGAGATAGGTTTGACATAAAATAAAAAAAGCAAGGGTAAAGAATGGTTTCATAATAATTCGTTTAAAAAAATTTTTAAAAGGCATCAAATCACCAAGAGCGTGTTATATTTAATTACGATAAAAACCTTCTATTGGATTTAAAAAAATAAGGGGCAACTGATGTAGTTACCCCCCTTTTTCAATATGGATTATTAGTTTGTTTTCGTTAATTTGATAGACTGAACTGGCTGACCATCTACTAAAATGCGAGCAATATAAAGACCTTGAGTCACATTATTGGCACGCCATTTTGCTTGATAATTACCTGCTGAAAGGACATTATCTTCTAATAATTCAACCATTTTACCTGAAACATCATACACTGCTACGGTCACGTGGGCTTTTTCAGTGATGTGATAATCTAAAGTGGTTTCATTAGAGAATGGATTTTGACCTGCTTTCATGAGGGCTGATTTGCTGCTCAATCCCAATTTTGAAGTAGCTGGGTCTTGCATTCCTAAATTATTCGCAGGGAAAACAGTGCCAGCAGGAATACCGCCGCACACACCGAAGCCGCTATGAGGCTGAGCCATGTAAGGGAAAGATGCTTGGAACGCTTTATCATTTTTCTCAACGCCTGTAGTATAGCCTAAAACGTTCAACAATTTAGGCGTCAATGGGCTTTGACCAATCACCCAATCGTCGTACCACAAACCAATAGCCGCTAAAGCGATACCTGAAACGGCTTGCAATTCGATGCGCGTCACATCATCTTCCAAACGGCGACCATTCGGGAAGCCATCCATATTCGGGATAAATTGTAAGTTGTTATTAGTATTGAATCTTGCATCTGTCAATCCCAAGACTGCTGCTGCAACAATACCTTCACTGCTGAAGTCAGGGCTATTGCGTGGTGTAGGAGGTACAGCCATGTTGAGGCGCAACATATCGCCGAAGCGTAAATCAGTCGGGATAAGAGACCAAGACGGTAAGAAGTTGTTGATAAACGGCTTGCCTACTGTCAATGGATTGCCCGGAGTTTTGCCTGTTGCCAATTGATAAGGCGGCAAATTAGGAACACCTGAATAGAAAATCGGTAAAATATCCACTGAACGCGGCTGACCTTTGCGGAGCAAATAATTGCCGAAAGCAGCATCCGCTAATGCAGTACCATTTAGAGCCGGATGCCCTTTGATGACGAATAAACCATCTTTTGTATTGCCGAAATCAACTGCACCCAATACGGTTTGTGATTTTGTTTGAATGCGCAATTTAGAAAAAGCAGGCACAGCACCGCCAAACAAACGGTCGTCCATGTAAAGAGCGAGTTCAGGATTGGTGAAATATTGCTCAAAATCACCTTCGCCTTGATACGGTGTGCGGCTATTCCATTTGTCTTTTTGACCAATCGGAATCACTGCTTCGTTTGTTAAAGGCATACCTAAGCGAGAGACTTGAACCCAATCGCCTGCATAAGTAGGCTTCGCACCATTGTCACTCAAAGTCGTGATGCGCTGACGGCTTGCAGAAGCCCAAACGCCAACGATAAAGTCAGAATCAAGGATATTTTTTGCCTTATCTATTGTTTTTAAATCTTTTTGCAAAAGCTGAATAGGAATTTGCAAAGCAATAGCGTGTACATTATAACAACCTACACCATCGCGTGCGCCGCCATCTCCACGCGTTTGACCCAAGTCGAAAATGCCACCTAAGTCCACGAAGAAAGGATCATCAACGGGTCCACAGAATATTTTTTCGCCTGTGCCAGTTGTAGAAGTCGCGATTGCTTCGCTCATCAATTGTGAATAAGGCTTGCCCAAACCCAACGTAGCATTGTCAATAGAGCGTGGTCCGATATTAGGTGGCGGCACGATACCATTGTCCATGATGGTAACAAATACTCCATCGTTGCCAAAACGGCGTTCAACTTTGTAAAGAGTTTTCAAATTTTGTTTACCCAAGCGAATATTGAAGAAAGTTGTCGGATCTTCATTCGTTTTTCTGAAGGTAAAACGATACAAAAGATCGTCGCCAAAAGATAATTGGTTGGTTTTGAAATGGATTTCGTAGCGAATATCCTCACCGAAAGAGATGTAATTGGGTCCGCCCTGTGGTAATTCCAAGCCAATGTAGTTGGCT
>JAYTMI010000975.1:0-5412 GCA_043728625.1 Saprospiraceae bacterium
TTCATAACCAAGCGGTTGACGCGCACAAATCGAAGAATTCATGAGCATTGAGCCACCAGAATTCATCATCGGAATTAATCCTCTCGAAAGCCGAACGGCAGCCATAAGGTGTAAATCAAGGTAATATGCCCAACGTTCGTCACTCGCATCAGCAATGGTTTCTTCGCTACCTTGACCCGCATTGTTTATAAAAATATCCAATGAGCCATATTGGGTTTTTATATGGTTCAGTAGTTTTGTGATGTCATCCGCTTTTGAAACATCCGTTTGTTGGCAATCTACCTCCACACTATTTACACTTAATATTTCAGCTTTTGCTGCGTCAAGTTCTGGTACTTTTCTGGCACAAATAATTAGGTGGCAACCTTCAGTAGCAAATGCTTTTGCCACTGCCAAACCAATACCTCTGCTTCCTCCAGTAATTAATACCCTTTTGTTTTTTAATTGTAAATCCATATTTTTATTTAAAGATTAGGGAAAGTGCAAAAATGGCAACTTTCAAAGAAGAATCAAATTTAGAATTATTTTCGCAATGGGCGTTTATCTTCTATTCATTTTGTTAAATCTTCTTTACCTTTGAGTATTAAATTAACAAATACATTTTAACTATGTCAAACGAAAAAATATTTGAAGCCAGTGCAGAAGCCAAAGGGCAAGCAAAACAATTGCGCCTTTTTGCGCTACTGTCATGGGTTGTGGCAATGGCAGGACAGGTATATGCCATCCTTAAATTAATCCACAATGAAACAATGATGTGGCTTATCGCTGCTATTGTGGGCATACTTATTTTAGCCATCACAGGCTCTTGGCTTTGGAAAAAAGCCAATCGGTTGGATCCCGCTTCTGAAAAGGATACGACAAGGTTTTTTATTCAAAATCAATTGGGTGCCATTCTCGGTGTTTTGGCTTTCCTGCCAATGGTCGTTGTGATTTTCACGAATAAAGAGTTGAGTGGAAAAACAAAGGGTATTGCGGGGTCAATTGCGGTCATTGCCATGCTGATAGCAGGAATTACGGGCGTTGATTTCAATCCACCTTCTATTGAAAAGTACACTAAGGAAATCAATGCACAAACGGACGTTCTTAAAGACCTCAATGTTGCCGACAATGTATATTGGACTCCCGAGGGAAACAAATACCATCTTTCAGCGGATTGTCAACACATCAGAGGGCACGAAGGCATGTCCAACGGTACGGTAAAAGAATCGTGGGAAAAGAAAGGTATTTCTGAATTGTGTAAAACCTGTCAGGCTAAGGCGATAAAGGAGAAAGAGAAGTTGGTTCCCGTTCAGCAATAAAACAACACAATGAAAAGACGAGACATCCGCTGGCACTATATGTACTTCAAATAACTCACAATTTTCAATCAAAGAACGGGATGCTCGCGCAGCTGGTAGGGGTTCTTCGTCAATAAACGCATAAAACCAGACAAAAGAACGGGTCTGTTCGTCAGGGCTCGCTCGCAATATATCTACACGCTCGCAATATGTCTATCGCTTGCACTATATGTACTTCAAATAACTCACATTTTTCAACCCATTGCAGCGGGGTATGCGTGAACACAAGCGTTCCATTCGATAAAAAAAAGCCGCGTTCATTAGCTGACAAAAAAGAAACTTAAAACTATAAAAAGGGGTTTAGTAAATAAGCAATCATATATCATAAACGTAGATTTCTCACCGGCTTTCCTATCTAATTAGCATTTATTTTTCGTCTTTTGCTTATATTCTACAATTTTTTTTAAAATTTACGAATGAAAAAAATATGTGTCATATTGTTATTTAGTATGAGTCATTTTTTATTAATTGCTCAACAAACAACCTTGCTTCCTTTTGGTAGCCCGTGGAAATACCTTGACAATGGTACTGACCAAGGCACTGCATGGCGTACAACAACATTTGATGATGCAGCATGGGCCAATGGGGCATCGCCCTTAGGCTATGGGGGAGATGGCGAAGTGACAACTGTCAATTATGGAGCAGATGCTGATAACAAATACATCACAACTTATTTTCGTAAAACTATTTCTATTGCCAATCCAAGTGCTTTTGTCTCCATTCTTGGCAGTGTTAGGCGTGATGATGGGGTCATTATTTATGTGAATGGAACAGAGGTGTATAGAAATAATTTAGCATCCGGAACTGTAACCTATACAACCCTCGCATCAAATGCTACTGATGAAGCCGTGCTGCAAGCCTTCAGTTTTAACCCCTCAGTATTAGTCAATGGCAATAACACAATTGCTGCTGAAATACATCAAACTTCTATATCGAGTAGTGATATCAGCTTTAATTTACAACTTACAGGCAGTGCTGACCCTTCGCTGATAAGGGGACCTTATATGAATATGGTCAATCAGAATGCTGTCACTTTGCGCTGGAGAACGGATATCCCTTCCAATACAAAAGTTGAAGTAGGTACAATTTATGGTACTTATCCGACTATATTTTCTAATGCAACGGCTAGTACCGAACATGAAATAAGGCTCACAGGCTTGAACCCTGATACGAAATATTATTATCGTTTCGGCAGTAGCACCCTTATTTTTCAAAGTGGAACGGATAATTATTTCGTAACGGCTCCACCGCCTACTACAACACGTAAAATGCGGTTTGCGGTTTTTGGAGACTGTGGTATAAATATTGGCAATAATCAAGTACAGGCTTTAGCTTCCTATCAAAATTATTTAGGTAGTCATGCAGGTGAAATAATGATTTTATTAGGCGATAATGCTTATAATAGCGGTTTAGATGATGAGTATCAATCGGGCTTTTTCACGCCTTATCAGTCATCTATTTTAAAAAACCATGTTATTATGCCCGCTCCGGGCAATCATGATTATGCCAACTCAAGCACTGTTCAACAATTAAGAACTGCTCCGTATTATCAAAACTTTACATTGCCAACGGCGGGAGAATGTGGTGGTGTTGCCTCTAATACTGAGGGGTACTATTCGTGGGATAGAGGTGATGTGCATTTTATCAGCCTTGATTCTTATGGCACTGAAAGTGCTAATAATTACCGATTGTATGATACTTTGGGACCACAAGTTGTATGGCTCAAACAAGATTTGGCTGCCAATACTAAAAAATGGACAATCGCCTATTGGCATCATCCGCCTTATACAATGGGCAGCCATAATTCAGATACTGAGGGGGAATTGATAAATATGCGCACCAATTTTATCCGTATTTTAGAGCGATATGGCGTTGATTTAATTATGTGCGGGCACAGCCACGATTACGAAAGGTCATATTTATTGAAAGGGCATTATGGTGATGAAGCCAGTTTCGATGTAAATTCACATGCCGTTAGTAGTAGCAGTGCGAAATATGATGCTTCTCCTAATTCCTGCCCTTACAATTTGCCGAATGGACAGGTCAATCATGGAACGGTATATGTCGTATCCGGTTCATCGGGCGCAAGTGGTGGCACACAAGCAGGCTATCCACATAATGCTTTTCCGTGGTCATTCAATGCAGGTGGGATGTTGCATATTGAGATAGAGGGCAATCGCCTCGATGCCAAATTTTTAAGAGCAGACTTTGTGGTTGCCGACCAATTTACCATCATGAAAGATGTAAAGAAAAACAATACCGTTACCATTCCTTCGGGTAGTTCTACGACCCTAAAAGCCAGTTGGATTGGCAATTATGCTTGGAACAATACCACCGCAACCACGCAAAGCATAACCGTTACTCCCACAACAAACACGACTTATATCGTAACCGATAATGTCAGTTGCCTTGCCGATACGTTTAATGTAAAATTGCAAGGTTTTAGTGTATCTCTGAAAGTTTTTTTAGAAGGCGCATATAATGGTAGTACAATGAGAAGCGATTTGGCGAATATTATGCCGTTAAGCGATCCTTATACTGCCTTAGGTTTTTTACACCAAAACGGTGGTGGTGGCGAAAACACAACAAGAACAAATATTACAGCTAATAATATCGTAGATTGGGTTTTTGTTGAATTAACATCAAATACAACCCCTACGATAACATATACACAATCTGCACTTTTAAAAGCCAATGGTGATATTGTGGGTACAGATGGTGTATCATCCCTTACTTTTAGCACTGCTGTAGTAGGCAGTTATTTCGTAAACATCAAACAACGCAACCATTTGAGGGTAAAAACAAATAATGTGATTTCATTAACAGTAGGTGTTAATACCCTTAATTTTACAGATGGCAGCATTTCAGGCGGTACAACGCCTATGAAATCCGTCACAATAGGTGCTAATATCGTCTATTTGATGTACTCCGGCGATTTGAACCAAGATGGTGATATCAATGCCACAGACCGCAGCAACGCATGGAACGCCCGTAACCTAACAGGCTATAATCAAAATGATTGTAGTATGAATGGTACTGTAGACGCTACGGATAGAAGCAACACATGGAATAATCGGAATTTAAGCGCGGGTTTCTAATTTACTGAGGGGATACACTCCCCTGCTGGCACAGGAGTGTGTCCTGAAGGAGTTGTGTAATAAGTCATAAATATTCAAAATATAAATTTTAAGACCAAATTAAATTTTGAATTTAGCGCAACTTGCAGCAAGTTTAAAACTTGCTGCAAGTTATTTCACCAAAAAACAAATAAAATTTTGCGTTAAATTAGTTGAAATACTTATTATACAACCCCATGCTATAAATAAGATGATGGTAGGTTCATCATACACGCTGTTCAGACGGAGTGTATAAACCGCCTCATGGTGCTTTAGTCAAAAGCTAAGGTATTGAGCGAGTAAGGAAAAGGTACTGTAAAGTATCAGGTGCGTGCTTAGGAGTTGAGCGAAAGCGAACTGACCGAAGACATATTGAAAGAGCGAAATTTTGTCAAAACATATACTTATTCCTGTGAGTATAGGAATATTGTAGCGGGAGTCTGAGTATTGGCTACAAGGCAAACGGGATTAAGGCAGCAAGAACTAAGTACGGGCTTATATCTGTTACTGATTCTACTTTGGCAAAATAGAAACGCACTCTTTCTTGCTTCGCTCGAAAGAGTGCGTAAAATGCGCTTTTATTGGATGACTAATTTTTGAACCAACCGACTTGTACCATTTCTTATTGTGACAAAATAAATACCTGATACGCCTAATTCACCCAAGTTAAGTTCAAATATGGTGTCAAACTTTAGATATTCTGACACTTGTATCAACTGCTTACCATATAAGTCACTGACTGATATTTCGGTCAGAAGATCTTCTTCGATCCCTCCCCTCAGTATCAAGCGGCATTTGCCTCCTTCCGATGGATTCGGAAAAATATCAGCTACTATGTTTTTTCCTACTTTATCAAAAACCACTGAACGGGTTTCGGTAAATGTTGATGTGTTATCTAAGTCAATAATTTTTAGGCGATAGTAAAAAACGCGTGATGAACTGAGTGGTAGGTTTTTGTC
>JAYTMI010000976.1:0-21757 GCA_043728625.1 Saprospiraceae bacterium
CCCGAAACTCAAAACTCAAAACTAAAAATGAATATTTCTCTTGTCATACCCTTGTTAAATGAAGCGGAATCGCTGCCTGAGTTGGAGGCATGGATACGCAGTGTGATGCTGCAACATGGTTTCAGTTATGAAATACTGTTCATAGATGACGGTAGTACCGATAATTCTTGGCAAATTATTGAACAATTAGCTCTTGGGAATCCTTGTGTTCGGGGTATCAAATTTAAGCGCAACTATGGCAAATCGGCGGCTTTGAATACAGGTTTTGCGGCGTGTAAAGGTGATGTGGTCATTACGATGGACGCTGATTTACAAGACTCACCCGATGAGATTCCAGAGTTGTACCGCATGATAGTTGAGGATGATTACGACCTTGTAAGTGGTTGGAAACAAAAGCGTTACGACCCCCTCAGTAAAACATTGCCAACGAAGTTATACAATTGGGCAGCACGAAAAATCAGTGGTATTCCTAATTTGCATGATTTTAATTGCGGTTTGAAATCTTATAAAAGTGAAGTGGTGAAAAGCGTTGAAGTTTATGGCGAAATGCACCGTTATATACCAGCTATTGCCAAATGGTCGGGTTTTGCAAAAATTGGTGAAAAAGTTGTGCAACATCAAGCCCGTAAATATGGCGTGACAAAATTTGGTTTGAGCCGCTTTATTTATGGTCCTTTAGATTTGATGTCCATCGCTTTTGTCGGTAAATATGGTCGCCGCCCGATGCACTTTTTTGGTTCATTTGGCTTAGTCTTGTTTTTTTTAGGTTTTTGCTCATCGGTTTATGTCGGTGTCTCAAAATTGATAAGACTATACAGCGATTTGCCAACGGTTTTAGTGACAAGCAACCCTTTTTTCTACATCTCTTTGACGATGATGATAATGGGTACAATGCTCTTTGTTACAGGCTTTTTGGCTGAAATGATGTCACGCCAATCTCCTACGCGCAATGCGTATGTTGTTGAAAAAGAAGTTTGATTGGATATTAGTTATTAGTTAATAGGGATTGGTTAGCCGTTAAAACGTCAAACCTACCTAACAACCAATAACTAATCCCCAATAACGAATAACGAATAATATGACTTATACTAAACATACACTTCAAAAAATCGAAGAACTTTTCAAGGAACTCGATTACGTAGTTCGTTACGAAAAAGGGAGTTTTCAATCGGGTTATTGCCTTGTTGAGGGTAAACGGATTGCTATTGTGAATAAATTTTTTGAAACCGATGCGCGTATCAATACGCTTATTGATATTTTGGATAAAGTGGAGTTACATACTGAGGGGGTCTCCGAAAAGTCGTTGAAGTTGCTAAAAGAGATTCAAAAAGTGAAAGAAACTCGTTAATACGCTTGATTTTATGAAAAACTACCTATCACTTATCAAATTCAGCCACACCGTTTTTGCATTGCCATTTGCATTGGTTGGTTTTTTCCTCGCCAATTATATAGAAGGAAAATCGCCGAATTTGACCATATTATTCTGCATTTTGTTGTGTATGATTTTTGCACGCAGTGCGGCAATGGCGTTCAATCGTTATCTCGACCGTGATATTGATGCTTTGAACCCGCGGACGGTTGTTCGTGAAATTCCTGCGGGAGTTATAAGCGCAAATTCAGCTTTGACGTTTGTTATCATCAATTCTATGGCTTTCATTTTGACGACTTGGTTTATCAATCCCTTGTGTTTTGCCTTGTCGCCCATCGCTTTATTGGTTGTTTTGGGGTATTCCTATACGAAACGGTTTACGTTTTTATGCCATTTTGTATTGGGTTTGGGACTGTCATTGGCACCGATTGGCGCATATTTGGCGGTTACAGGGCATTTTGATATTTTACCTTTGTTGTATTCCTTGGTGGTTTTGTTATGGGTTTCGGGCTTTGACATTATCTATGCATTGCAAGATGAGGATTTTGATAAGTCATTGAATCTCAATTCAATACCTGTCCGATTGGGTAGGAGCGGAGCTTTACAACTATCCAATTTTCTGCATTTACATTGTGCTGCGGTTGCGTTGTATGCCGTTTGGTGCGTTAATACTAAGGGGGTCGGTTTTGGCATCATTCATTGGGCAGGAACTGCCATTTTTATTGGATTATTGGGCTATCAACATACGCTTGTGAAGCCCGATGATTTGAGTAAAGTCAATTTGGCTTTTTTTACGACAAACGGAATAGCAAGCGTTATTTATGGCTCATTGTTTATTATGGATTTCTTTTTCTAAAAAACACTTCTCATTCATTTTTAAAAAATGCTCTCCTTGAAGGTGATATATTGCTTTAAATCATTGTAAATCAATGCTTTAAATTATATTATTGTTCCCAAAGCGTATTTTTGTTGTTCAAATAATTTATATTTTATATTTATTTTTTTTTAAAATGTGTTTTATAAACCTCTTTTGGAACGCTTTTTGAAAAGTATTACCTGAACATATATCTCCTACTTTGACATTGGTTTTTGGATTTTAGGTACGACAAATTTTTGCAATTAACTTGAGAACAATAATCCCCTTTTTCAAAAGCCAAGTCAATCGGAAACCTCTTCTTTTTATTATCAGCAAACACGTTTTAGTGGCAAACATGCCTTATACAACAGATAACATAATGTTGTATAAGCAAACAAAATATCTTATTGATTTTCAATTGATTATCAACGATAAACAGTACTTGATTTTTATTAATTGGTATTTAATAACCATATTTTATTTCGTTTTGGCATGATTTTCGGCAATTTGATTAGAGCACATTCACTTTATTTACAGATAAACCATATATATAAGGTCTGAAGCCGTGTTTTACTGAGGGGGGTATTTTTTATTTATAATCCGATGACAATTCAATCATTACTAATTACCTTCTTCGATTCCACGACTTGACTTCAAAACGACTCAGCATAGATGAAAAAACTTTTACTCTTCGGCGCACTTTTGTTCTGGTTAAATGGCTTGGTTGCCCAAACCAATTTTATACATCAGGACTCTATCTTTACGCGTACTGCAAATTGTGATGCGGGTGTTTCTGTTTGTATCGACAGTTTCGTTTACGACAGCATCAACAGCCTTCGTTTCTACCTAGATGGACGACAGTTTAGTACGACATTCATGCCTTGTACCATTGATACGATTCACAATTATGGCTATACGGATATTTTTCGAGGACTTGAACGTGGTCCTTGGCAACTCAATTCTTGGACAGTGAGTGGGCGAACGTTTACAGGAACATTTGCTAGTCTTGAGATTTTAGTTGACTCGATGCGTCGTTGGGACCCGTCGGGCGATTGGCGTTTAGAGCCCATTTCTATGACGATTTATGGTTTCGCAAAAAATGGCAGACAATATAGTTGTCAAAATATTACTGGCTTAGGTCGGGGCGGACGCAGTGAGATATGCTATAATTCAGGGATTGAGTTCCGTGGTTTACGTTTTGCTGTTCCATCGGGTATCCGAGAATTTGTTGTTGAAAAAACAGGTTCAGCCCTTCGTGATACTGTTCGATTGGTTTCTGCTTGTATAACGCCTGATGTCGTGCGCAAAACGGTTTCATTGGGTGCATCCCAAAGCTATTGCTTTGATGTTTCTCAATTACTGGGGGTTACAGGCAATTTGGTTAATTTTTGTGCGACTACAAGGACTCATGTGCTTTTTGACGCACCTTTAAATGGCTGTATTCGCTTTGCTGGAGCAACAGTTGGCTCTGATACGGCTTGTTTGCGTGTGTGTGATCAGTTTGGCAATTGCGATACGACAACGCTCATTGTTACTTCAATTAATTCTCCTGCTCGAACAACGATTATTAGGGACACGATAGTTGTCGGTAATGCTCGGACGAATACAGATGTCGTTATTCCAATAGGTACAATTAGTTTATTTGGTAATATTTGCCCAAGAGGTTTAGAGTTAAATGTAAATTTTATTGTTGACAGCTTAGGCAAAGTGCTAATTTATAGCGGTATTACTGAGGGGGTAGATACGGCTTGTATGCGAGTTTGCAACACTTTGGGGGTTTGTGATACGACTATTTTTTATGTCACTGCCGTACCTGAAGTCATTACACCGCAGTTGGCTGTTCATAGTTTTAGAGATACGATTACAATTGGTTTGGCGGTACGTTCTAAATGCACTTTTGATGCACCGATTGGTACGTCAACCATTTTTGAAAACTTCTGTGCAGCATCAAGTGGCTCAAATGTTAGTTTTACGATTGATGCAAGGACAAAATGTATTAAATATCAAGGTGTTACAGCAGGTACAGATACAGCTTGTATTCGTGTTTGCAACGCTTCGGGCGAATGTGATACGACCTATTTATATATTCAAGCCCTACAACCAATAGTAACACGCCGTATTCACGAATTCCGTGATACAATTACGGTAGGCTTGACCCGCAATAAATGCGATTTGGCAGCACCCCCTACACCGACCCGAATTCGCAATATTTGCGAAGAGCAGTCTGGCTCGAATGTAGATTTTATGGTCAATGCGACCGCTCGTTGTGTCAACTATATGGGCGTTACGCCTGGCACAGATACGGCTTGTATTGAAATCTGCGACGCTTCGGGTTTATGTGACACAACATATATGTACATCACAGGTGTAGCTCGACCAGCCTTACCTAAGCCCAGTGTAGATACTATTTCACTAAAAATATTTGAAACGAAAGCCTATTGCTCGGATTCAACAGAACTGCGCGGTTCGCCGATTCGTTATATTGCTTTCTGTTCTGTTGCGCCATATAATAATTCTGCAGTGACCCTTGATAGGGTTAAAAAATGTCTAAATGTGCGTGGCATTTCCAATGGACAAGACACTTTTTGCTTGGTTTTGTGCAATAATGCAGGTTTTTGTGACACAACGACGCTCTATGTAAATGTGTCACGAGATACGGTTATTCCAACCTTAAAAATGGATTCTGTTAGGGTTTTTGTTGGTGATAGTTTGACTTATTGTGGCATTGACACCTCCGAAATTCGTGGGTCTGTGGATTCTATTTCTAACTATTGTGCTCAATCTAGTGGTATTCATTCTACTGTTCAAATAACAGTAGCTAAGTGTTTGAAAATCAAAGGTTTGAGAGTAGGTACAGATACGGCTTGTATTGTGGTTTGCAACCGTCTTTCAGGTTTATGCGATACAACAAGGGTGCGGATTATAGTCAATGAGAAGATTATTATACTGCCAAAACCGAGTATAGATTCTGTTATAGTTGCAGTTGGGCAGTCGAAAACCTACTGTCCAGACTCAACGGAATTGAGCGGTTCGCCTATAAGTAGTATCAAATTCTGCTCAACACCTAACGCAAATCATGCTTCTGTCACTTTAGATAATGTCACAAAATGCGTAAAAATTGTTGGCAATACAGTGGGGAAGGATACAGCTTGCATCATCCTTTGTAATGCCGCTGGCTTATGTGATACTACAACTTTATATGTACGTGTTACGGCACTAGATACTTCTAAGCCAGTTAGCAGTACAGTTGTCATTACAGTTGATTTGAATAAAGATTCAATATTCTGTGGTGTTGACAGTTTGCAAATTAGGGGTTCAGTGGATTCGATATTTGATGCGTGTCTTGGCAAAAACGGTTTACATGCTTTGATGGTGCTTGACCGTGCGACAAAATGCGTCAAAATTACTGGACGAGTTGTTGGAAAAGATACAATGTGTTTGGTGGTTTATAATAGAACATCAGGCTTATACGATACCACTTTTATCATTGTCAATGTCCGCAACCCTGTTGGTATTGTTGTCAAAGCGGTTAATGATTTGGATACGGTTCGTAGAGGGACAACAAAAGACCTTTTTGTTTACGTGAACGATACTTTGTCGCGGCAGCCAACGAGATTAACGATTATAACGCCTCCAACAAGGGGCAAGGCAGATACGATTAGTTTCCAACGCGGTATTTTGACTTATACCGCAAGTCGCGCATCTTCGTCATGTGGTATAGATAGTTTCAGATACCGTGTGTGCATTGATTCAGTTTGCAGCGAAGCGACAGTGGTTATTATAGTTGTTTGCCCTGATAGTTTATTGGTTTACAACGGCATATCACCTAATGGTGATGGTAAAAATGACACTTGGTTGATTGAAGGTTTACAGAATTATCCAAACCATACAGTATGTGTCATGAATCGTTGGGGCAATCAAGTCCTGAAAACCACAGGATATCAGAACGACTGGGCAGGCAAATGGGATGGAAAAGATTTGCCAGATGGCACTTATTTCTATTGGATTAGAAATGATGACAACGGTGAAATTTTAAAAACAGGTTATTTACAAATAATGCGTTAGTTTTTTAGGTTTTGGTGATTAGTGATTAGTGATTAGTTATTGGTCAGGCTTTTGCTAATAAAAAATAATAGTTTATCAATAGCTAATCACCAACCCCTAATAATCAAAACTAATAACGAAAGGACACAACAAATATTCAGACTAAAAACGGTTTTACTACCCGTGAATTTATCACTTTAAACTTTTTTTTTAAAAAATGAGAAAAACTATCACACTTGTTACTCTGCTAATGTTGGGGGCATTAGCGGCACACGCTCAGCAAGACCCAATGTTTACGAATTACATGTTCAACTCATTGATTTTTAATCCGGCTTACGCAGGAAGCCGGGATCATGCTGTCATTAACCTCTTACATCGCACGCAATGGTGGGGCATTGAAGGTGCACCGACAACGCAATCAATCTCCATGCATACACCGTTAAAAAATGATCGGGTAGGTTTGGGTTTCAGTGTGGTCAATGACAAAATTGGTCCTTCAAACAGTTTAGATGCCAATGTGTCATATGCTTACCGCATTCCGATGGGTAAAAAAGGTAAACTGTCGGTCGGTCTCCAAGGAGGTATTACCAACTGGCGGGCTGATTGGTCGAAATTGAGTATAGAACAAGCTGGTGACATTCCGTTTTCGGAAAATGTCAATTGGTGGAAACCGAACATTGGCGCGGGTGTTTATTACTATACTAAAAACTTTTACACAGGTTTGGGTGTGCCACGCATCATTGAATACGATTTGGTGCCGAACCGTACAGACCAATTACCACTTTATGCCAAACAAGTTCGTCACTATTACTACACATTAGGTGGCGCGATTCCCTTGAAAGGCAATGCTTTAATTTTCAAACCATCATTGCTTGTCAAATCTGCTGGTTTTGATAGCCGCTTGAGTCGGGATACATCTTTCCAACAGGTGGGTTCGCCAACAGAATTTAACGTGGACTTGTCTTTGTTTTTCCAAGAGACTTTGTGGGTAGGGGCATCTTTTCGTTCGTCCATTGAAGTGTTCCAAAACAAAAGCTCTTACGATTCGGCAGACTTTTGGGTCGCATATTACTTGAACAATGGTTTACGTATTGGTGCTTCTTACGACTATTCTTTGACAAAATTGCAACAGAAAGCACAAGGCTCTTTCGAGATTATGTTGGGTTATGAGTTTGATTACAAAACGAAACGTATAGTCACACCACGTTACTTTTAAAGGTTGGAATAGTCATTTTTTAAATTGATACGATTCTATACTGAAGGGGTATATATTTTTTTTAGTCAGTCTAAAATTACAAAGTTGGTACGATTTTTACAATATATAGTTGAAAAATAAAATTTTGTAAATTATTGATTTACATTTATTAGGGGCGTGAAAAAAAAATATCCACAATTTCCTTGTAATAGAAATAGGTATGTTATATTTTTCCTAATCCCTTATAGACAATTTTTTCTTTTTTTTGCCATTCTGAATACAGTGAAAGAATCTGTAAGTGCAAAAAAAAAATCAAGAATGCTGTGAAAGCATTCTTTTAGAAATAGGTTCTTTCACTACGTTCAGAATGACAAAAAAAACAGTTGTGTATAGCGCATTTTGTTATAAACTTATTCACATAAAATTAAGCATAAAACCGATTTCAACTGAGTCATTTAGTTGGCATACTATCAACAATTAGAGAAGGAGAAAACCGATTAATAAACACTTCTTCCCGATTTCCGATAATTCTAAATTCGAAATGATGAAATTCAGAAGCTTTTACTCATTAGCAATGCTGCTGCTTTTTGCAGCGACCCTTTCAGCTCAATCTGCAAAACTTGAACGTGCAAAACGCAGCATGAAAGAACTGGACTACGTTGGGGCAATCGAACTCCTTAACCAAATCCTTTCCAAAGGAGACGATGCAGGTGCCAAAATAGCACTTGCAGATTGTTACCGTAAAATCAGCGACTCTCAAAATGCGGAGTTCCTTTATGGTCAAGTTGTCCGTTTGCCAGAAGCGCAGCCCATTCACTTCCTTTATTATGGTGAAATGTTGCAACGAAATGGCAAGTGCGACCTCGCTCGCGAGTGGTACAACAAGTTTGCCGAAGCCGTCCCTGAAGACGTCAGAGGTCAATACCAAACGAAAGCCTGTGACTACGAAGCGGAGCTAAAGTCCAAAGGAGAAGAGATTTATGCTGTCAAAAGAACGCAGTTTAACTCAAATCTCGACGATTTTGGTGCAGCTTTCTACAAAGACGGTATCATCTTTGCCTCTGAGCGCGACAAAGGTTCTGCCGTCAAACGCAGCCACAGTTGGACAGGAGAGCCGTTTCTCGACCTCTACTTTGTACCTATCAAAAACTGTGGTGCAGACGTTCAAACAGGTCGCCCTGAAAAATTTACGAGTGACATCAACTCGAAATATCACGATGCTATCGTGACATTTACAAAAGATCAATCGTCTATTTTCTTTACCCGCAACAACTACTCAAAAGGTAAAACGGGTGTTGATGACGAAGGCATTGTACGCCTAAAAATTTATACAGCTAAGAAAAAAGGAACGGGTTTTGGCACTGAAGAAAGTCTGCCGTTCAACTCTGATGAATACTCGAATGCACATCCTGCTATCAATGCCGATGGTACGAAATTATACTTTTCAAGCGATATGCCTGGCGGCTTTGGCGGCATGGACTTATACGTTTCAGAACTTGAAAATGGTCGTTGGGGACCACCCATGAACCTCGGACCCAACATCAATACTGAGGGGAATGAATTGTTTCCTTTCATCCATTCAAGTGGTCGCTTATATTTTGCGTCTGATGGGCATTTGGGCTTGGGGGGCATTGATATTTTCTATGTTGACTCTCGAGGTGATGGTCAATGGACTTCTCCTGAAAACCCAGGTTCACCGATTAACTCAACCGATGATGACTTCGGCATCAATCTCAATGATGAAGGCACTTGCGGGTTCTTTTCATCTGATAGACAAGGTGGTTCGGGACGTGATGATATCTATAGTTTTACAAAAATGGCAACGCCTGTAAAAATCTATGTTTACGACGAGGTCACTAAAGAGCCCATTGCGGATGCCTTGATTACCAGCGATTCATGTGTCAAAAAGGTTTTGAAAACGGGTAAAGATGGTCGAGCAATTATTGATATGAAATTCAACTCTTGCTGTTCTTTCACTGCTGAAATGGCAGGATATCAGAAAAACAAGAAGACAGGTTGTGTGAGGGATGCTTCTATGGCGGAGAATGTTGTCATCGAAATTCCATTGAAAAAGGATAAAAAATTTGCAGTTGAAGGTTTTGTTTTTGACCAAAATACAGGCTTACCATTGCCAGAAGCAAAAGTGACTTTAATTGGTTGCGACTCAACTAAAGTAAATCAGACTTTTACTACCGATGCATCTGGCAAGTTTGAGTTCAAATTGTACGAAGCATGTTGTTACAAATTACGAGGTGAAAAAGAAAAATATTTTGCTGTTACGACACCTGATACTGTTTGTACAAAAGGATTGGTTGCGTCAAAAACTTATTCTGTTAATTTGAATCTCCAACCATCAACTACATCAGAACCCAAACCTACTGATTTGACCAGTACAACGACAGCGACAAAGACAACACCGACGACGATTCCGATAAACCCCAATGCGGTCTATTTTGACCCAGACAAAGGACTTTATCTCAAAAATGGCAAACCTTTTTCAGGAACCGATAACGGAACGACCTACAAGAATGGTAAAGTAGTAGGTGGTAAAACGCCTTCTGATGTTGCATCAAATACGCCAAAAGATCCTACTGCGGTCTATTTTGACCGTGAAAAACAGCTTTTTGTCAAAGGCGGAAAACCTTTTACAGGTACGCACAATGGTGCATCTTATAAGGATGGTAAAGCAGTAGATGGTTTAACGCCTTCAAGCTCACTTTATACTGACGACCCTACGGCACAGGCATATTTATTGGATATTTATTATGATTTTGACCAATCAAGCCTTAGAGAAGAATCATTGCCAGAGCTTGAAAAACTCTTGAAATTGATGCAAAATAATACTTCGCAAATCATTGAAATTTCTTCACATACAGATACACGTGGTTCGAATAATTACAACAATCGCTTGTCGCAACGTCGTGCTGAATCGGTTGTCCGTTGGTTGATTGATAAAGGCGTTGACCGTGACCGCCTTGTGCCAAGAGGTTATGGCGAAGGTATGACAACGAATAAATGTATCAACAACGTCAAATGTTCAGAAGAAGAACATCAGTTGAATCGCCGCACAGAGTTCCGTGTTTTAGGCTGCAAAGACTGTATAGATAAGGATAATGTAAAATTATCAAAACCAAAGGCTAATCCGAGAGTGGATAAATGTCATGGTTGTCCGTTTTAAGTTGGTTATTGGTCAATTGGTTATTAGTTATGGTTCAACCAATAACTAACAACCGATAACTAATCCACCAATTGAGACATTATAATTAAGGCTAGAGTAAAAGTGAATATATTTATAGAAGGGTGGCTACTTTTAGTAGTCACCCTTTTTTTATATTTTGATAATTTTATACCCTTTTCCACTACTCAAATACTGTCCAACAATTCGATTTGAGTCCGAAGTCGGCTTCATGGTCCTAACAGCTTCAAAAAAATCTTCCGAAGTCCCCCCCTCAGTATTTATGTATCCATAACCTCTAAAATGCCCATCTTGAACCAAAATAACCGCTTTTTCATCAGCTGATTTACCATTCTCGATGATGAAAAAATCTTCTTCAAATGTCGTTTTCAAGCGTTCTGCCAATTCTGTCGCGCGTTCATTATACGATTCTGGCAATTCAATACCCACACAGGCACCGCGACATTGCCCGATTTGATGATAAAAACAAGACCCCTCAGTATCATGTGCGTCCATCAATTTTTCGCACAATTCAAAACGCTTGGCTAAAGCTTTCAAAAAATGTTTTGCCTCGTTTAGCTTCGTAAATTCTTGTAAAATGACGTGTTTTTTCCGAATCGTAGCCACATTTTTAACGGTATGAAAGCGTACATACCCTTTTACATCCACAAAAGAATAAATGCCATAAGGAAAATAAGTCTTGCGTTGCGCCTTATTCACACGCGGTTTCATACGCTTAATTTCAAAATCTTCAAGTAACAAAGCCACCAATTCGCTCCCCGTTTCCTCATATGTGATGTCTGCAACTGACGTTTGAAACTGGTCTCCTTTGGTTGTTTTGTCTCCAAAATGCTCAAAAATGCGCTTTTGTATATTGATACTTTTACCGACATAAATGACCGCCCCCTCAGTATCGTGCAGATAATATACGCCACAAGTCTCAGGCAAGGCATGAAGCGTCTCCATTTTTATACCGTCAGGCAACTTATTTTCTTTGATACCTTTATTGATAAGTGCAACCGCCTCGTCTCGGTTTTCTTCTTTCAAAAAAATCTTTTCAAAAATCTCAACTGTTGCCATCGTATCAGCCATAGCACGGTGTCTATCAGTCGTTTTTATATTAAAATGTTCAATCAGATTACCCAAAGCATAAGACCGTAACCCTGGAAACGCTTGCCGACTCAACTTGACGGTGCACAACTGTTGGCGCGTATAAGTATAGCCCAAACGCCTAAATTCCTCTTGTACAAACCCATAATCAAATCGAACATTGTGCGCCACAAAAACAGCCCCCTCAGTCATCGTCACGATTTTCTTCGCCACTTCATAAAACTTAGGTGCTTTGGCAACCATAGCATCCGAAATACCCGTAATTTGAGTTATATAAACTGGAATTGAGCGTTCAGGATTGAGTAAAGTCTCAAAAGTTTCAATTACTTTCGTTCCATCGTGCAACACAATGGCGATTTCGGTAATCTTTTCTCTTGCCGCCGCACCGCCTGTTGTCTCAATGTCAATGATGGCGTATTTTTTATTGGACATGTATCAGTATTAAATAAAAAGACTAAAATTTATTTCACAAATCAATAAAACTTGATCAACCCGTATAAATCCGTGATTTTATGAAGACGAAATTATAAATAGTTTTTCTATTTACCATTATTTGTTTTATTTTTTTTGAAATAATGCTTACTCAACCACCAATTTATTTCAAAATAGACAAAAGAGCATTTCCCAATAGCGTTTTTAAGTCAGAGAGTTGTGTCAATTATAAGAAAATAATAATAAAAAATTATCAAAATGCCGACGTTGAATAGATTTTTAGGACTTTTTTACTTCATTATTTGTTGCGCGATACCCCTCAGTATTGGACAGGAAAAAGATACTATTATTGAAAAAGTGGACTTGATGAATCCATCTTTTGAACAAATAAACAGCAAAGACGAACCTGTGGGGTGGGTTAGTTGTAATTTTGAGAAAGAGATTCCGCCCGCTATTCAGCCTGGGCGGTTTGGTTGTAAATTAAACGCACAGCAAGGACGGCAATATGTTGGGATGGTGGCACGAGACAATGGTACTTTTGAAGCCATTCGTCAAGTCTTGTTAAAGCCTTTGAAAGCAGGCATTTGTTACAGAATGAGTGTTTATTTAGCTAAATCCTCGATTTATGAAAGTAATAGTCGCTTAACAGGTTTGTCTGCCAACTATATTCGTCCTTTGAAACTCATAGTTTGGGGTTCAGATAAGCGTTTAGAGAATACCTGTAAAGTTCAGCCTGATGATTGGTTGACTGAAACGTTGCCCATTCACAATGACCAATGGCGCAAATACACCTTTTATATACAGCCACCAAAAGACGTTCAGACTTTGATTTTTTCAGTTGGACATGTTGTTGACAAACCTTATAATGGCAATTTGTTGATAGACAATATTTCACCATTGTACCGGTCAACTGTACCGATTTTAGGCAGATAATGGGCGGGCAACGCAGTGCTTTTCTTGCCATGCAACAAGTGAGTGAAGCGATTACGCAAAATGCACCGCACATGATTTTTGGTAAAAAAAATACAAAATTAGAGGCTAATACTGAGGGGGGGGATAACAAGGCTTTTGACCAATTATTAGCTTATTTTGAAAAGGCAGAAAATTATAAACTCGTTATTCGGATTAAGAAAGATAGGAAGTTGAGCAAACAGCGCATCGCTTTTTTATATTCTTACATTTTTAAAAATACAAATCTAAAGGCACAACGCGTTGAAATAAAGCAATATTCACCTAAGGATGAAGTCTATTTTTGGACATTCGAAAATGACGAATTGGCGATGAGTTTTGATACGATTTAAGGTAAATTTTACTTTTTTAACTTTTAATGAGGACTTAAGCCGATCTCATTGTATTTTTGCTTTTTTATATCATATTGCTATTTTAAACTCTGATTTTCAATGATTAAGGTATTAACTAAGTTTTTGTATTTAACTATTCTATTATCAATAGCTGCTTGTAGCACGACAAAAAATCAGCCGCAACGTCCTATGGAAACCTATCAAGAACCCGCGGATTTACCCCCCTCAGTATCCAACGTCAATATTCCGATTCGATTAAGTACAACTGAAATTGAGAACTTGTTGAACTATAAATTGAGTGGCGATATATATGCCGACAATAATTTGGATGACGATGGTTTGATGATGAAAGCCACACGAACGCAGAACATTAAAATTTGGTTCGATGGTTTTCAAATGAACTATCGCGTGCCCGTAAAAATTTGGGTTTTCAAAAAACTTCTTGACAATGTATTTACAGGTAAGCGTGGCATTGAAGCTGAAGGAGAAGTGGCTTTACAGTTCAAAACAACGCTCGAAGTGAGACCCGATTGGTCGGTATCTACGCGCACAGAACTCATTGGTAATGAATGGATTAGGAATATGACGGTAAACACTGGAATTGGCAATTTAGATGTAAAATACCTTGCAGACATCATCATCGGGCGAAGCCGTTCGACTATAACATCAGCCATAGATGAGCAATTACAAGGTCAACTTAAGTTCCGAAAGAACCTTGAAGACGCTTGGACAATGATGCAGCGCCCCGTGGCAATACCCAGTAGTTATGGTACTTGGTGGGTCAAATTGACACCACAATCTGTCGAAATGACGCCTTTTTGGACGACGGGCAACATTTTACAAGCCAATATTAGTGTTCAGTCTCTTGCTGAAGTGGTCGCCGGAACACAACAACCCATATTTCGACCGGATACTTATTTACCACCATTTAAAGTTGGTAATTATCAAAACAATGATTTTTCGATTAGTTTATCAACGGATATTTCGATATTGGAAGCAGAGGCTCTCGCTAAATCATACGCTGTTGGACAAGTTTTTCAACCTGCTGGCAAACGAATAGAAATTCGGGATATTCAACTTTTTGGTCAAAATGATAAAATTGTTGTCAATACGACGTTTTCGGGCAGCTATTCAGGCAGTTTGTATTTGATTGGTCGCCCTGCTTTTGACCCTGTAAAAAACACGATTTTTTTAGCTGACCTTGATTATGATTTACAGACAAAGGATTATTTAATCAAAAGTGCAAAATGGCTTTTTGATCGGACGATTTTAAACAAAATGAAGGAAGCCTGCGTTTTTCCGCTTGATGAAAATGTAAAATACTTCAAAGAAATGATGAATAGTCAGATTCAAAACTATATAATCAACAATAATGTTTCTTTAAAGGGACATGTTGAAGATATTCGGGTTAATGATATCAAGGTATTGAAGGATAAACTTAAAATTTATGTATCATCAAAAGGCAATTTGAACGTCGAAGTTCAAGGTTTAGACAAATTTTAATACCACTTACCACTTATCACTTTACACTTATCACTTAAATATGGACTACAAACATTTTTTATACGAAGAATTTCCTCTTTTACTGAGGGGTCTTAAAATAGACACACCTGCCCTATGGGGTAAAATGAATGCTCAACAAATGGTCGAACATTTGATTTTAGTTGTGAGTGCCTCCAACGGTCGTTTAACCATTCAGCCCAATGCCGATGCCGAGCGTTTAGCCTATCGTAAAATGCGCTTTTTTGAAAAAGATGTGCCGATGCCGCGTAATTTTCGTGTACAATTTGCACCCGAAGAACCTCGACCAGTTCAATTTGCGAATATTGAAGAAGCGAAAATGGAACTTTTTAATCAATTACAACGTTTCGATGATTACTTTAACGAACATGAAGGCATGACAACCCAACATCCCGTTTTCGGTGCTTTCAATTTTGATGAATGGGTTCAAAATCATGCGCGGCATTTTAGGCACCATTTGACGCAATTTGGTTTAATCGCAGAAACCATCGAAGTCTAACTTGCTTTTTTAAAATATTTTAGTTAAAAGTACGTTTTTTAAGAGCCATTCAAGACACTTCCAATATGAATATTCCATATTTTTGCAAAAAGTTTCCGAGAACATCCAAAATTCTTAAAAAAAAATGAATAAGACACTTATCAAAAACATTTTTCTTGCAGTCATTACTGTCCTTACGATAACAACCTTGTTTAGTGCTTGTCAACGCGGC
Source organism: Saprospiraceae bacterium (assembly GCA_043728625.1). Lineage (GTDB taxonomy): Bacteria > Bacteroidota > Bacteroidia > Chitinophagales > Saprospiraceae > JAAFJT01. Next base: position 15,714 of record JAYTMI010000976.1, read on the forward strand.
TCTGGTTGTCCTTACAAGTTCGAAGCAAAAGCTGATGTTAAAAAATAATCTTATGATTCAATGGATTCCCCTCACAAGGGAGGGACAATTAGCAGAGCTTTCTCTGCAATCTAACGATGTGCCGTGTTTAATTTTTAAACATTCGACACGTTGTAATATCTCATCGGTGGCAAAAGCCCGCCTTGAAAAAGGATGGGATTTTTCAACAGATGACATGAAAGCCTACTATCTTGACTTGATGTCTTTTCGTGATTTATCAAATACTGTTGCTGAAAAATTCGATATTTATCACGAATCACCCCAAGTTTTGTTGATTCGAAATGGAGAATGTACTTATGACGCTTCACATTTAGATATTAGTGTTCAAGAACTACATGCTTGTTATGCTGATTAATGTCAGCTGTAAAAAAAATTGAAGGACACTAATGGGTGTCCTTTTCTGTTTCTAAACATGTCAATCTTTATTATGCCTGTATTTTTAACCGAAGACGGTTCTCATTCTTTTCTCTCCGAACAATTTGGCGTGACCTATCATTCGACACATGGGGCGATTCAAGAAACACAGCATATATTCATTGATGCAGGTTTGAGAAATGTACTTTCACAGAACTTAGCCGAAATTGTTATCCTTGAATTAGGTTTTGGTACAGGATTAAATGCCTTAATGACCTGGATTGAAGCGGAGCGTTTGCAACAGAAAATTCGATATATCACTTACGAAATGTACCCCCTCAGTATAGAAGATGCGGAAGCCCTCAATTATCATTCACAGCTTCACTTTCCCAATAATATTTTCAAAGAAATGCACCAGTGTTCTTGGAATGAGTGTCACGAGTTAAGTCCTTACTTCTGCTTTGAAAAACGATTGGATTCCATAGAAAGTATTGATATTCAAAGCAGTATCCATCTCATTTATTTTGATGCTTTTGCGCCAGAAATACAACCGCAGCTTTGGGAACAACCGATCATGCAAAAAATGTACGATGCGTTGTGTGTTAATGGTGTGTTGACGACTTATTGTGCAAAGGGTAAAGTAAAAAGAATATTGAAAGAAGTGGGCTTCAGAGTAGAACCTTTACATGGTCCACCTTTCAAACGAGAGATAACACGCGCTATTAAAGTCTTTTGACCATAAAATCTGTGACTTCTTTTTGTTTTTTTGTAGTAAATTGATGTCGTATACTTTGAAGCTATTTAAAAATTAAATTATTGTTAATCAATTATTTATGAGAAATAAAACTTGTTTTATGTTCGATAATCATGTCACAAAATTTTGATATAAATTTTATTAAATGTTGGTACATTGATTTTATGCTTTTATATTCGCACTCGGGTTTTTGATTATGATTGGATTAAAAGATAATTATAGTAAATACGACCACTTAAATTCAAGTATTGTATAAGATAAATCCAAATGTGACGAAAATCTCAATAAAACTAAAAGTAGTGTGAACAATCTGCATATGGCGCTCGTCTTGAATTTATCAGAGACGGGCGTTTTTTTTTCTTATCTTTTTTAAGAATGCCATTGAAAATATCTTTTTAATCGTTAATGTTTGCCAACAAAAGTATTTTAATGAAGATTTGTGTTCTTATTTAACAATATAAAATCTATGAAAATATGTTACTACTTGATGTCACTGTCGTAAATACGGGTATCGGTTTAGGTTCAATTTTAGCGGTTGTGTTGAGTTGGACACGCAATCAATCCATTTTATGGGCGATTATTCATGCTTGTTTTGGCTGGCTTTATGTTATTTATTATGTATTTACACGATAATAAATGCTGATAAAGGTATATAACTGCATGAAGTATAAAAAACGAAGTAAAATACTGAGAGGGGTATATCTTGACAATTTAAACTTTGGAAATTAACCTTAAAACTTCATATTTAAACGAACCTTCTCAATACAAGTCAATCTAAACATAACGCACACATACCCAATTGAGCGTTTGGAACAGTGTTTGATACACGTATCTTATGTGTTTTTAGACTTTTCTTTTGATTTTTCACCTAATTTTTCATTCCTTTGCGGTTTCTAAAAAAGTTCGTGTATTTTTAACAATAATCAACTTGACAATGCATTCTTATAAGATTGACAAGAAGTACGCTAAACCTGTTGCGTATTTCAGTATGGAGTTTGGTATTCACCAACCGCTTAAAATTTATAGTGGTGGTTTAGGTTTCTTGGCTGGCTCTCACATGCGCAGTTGTTATGACCTTAAACAAAACCTTGTCGGCGTGGGTCTCCTTTGGAAAAAAGGTTATTATGACCAAACCCGTAAAAAAGACGGTTCGTTAGGGACTAAATTTCGAATAAAATATAATAATTTTCTCAAAGATACAGGCGTAAAGGTGAAGGTACCTTTTATGAATGGTGAGGTGACTGTTAAAGTTTGGAAACTTGAACCAGATACTTTTGAAACAGCACCCATCCTTTTGTTGAGTACAGATACAGAAGAAAATGACGAATTGACACGCTCAATTACCGACAAACTTTATGACGACGACAAACTCATTCGTTTGGGTCAATATATCGTTTTGGGTATCGGTGGTGCGATGGCTTTGGAAGCATTGGGTTATACACCTGACATTTATCATCTCAATGAAGCGCATCCGTTACCTGTCGCTTTTTGGTTGCTCAATAAATACAAAGGCGATTTCAAAGCCGTTAAAGATCGTCTCATTTTCACAACGCATACGCCCGAAGATGCGGGTAATGAGCGCAGTGACTTCGAGTTGATTAAAGAAACAGGCTTTTTGGCAGGTGTTGACCCAGAATCAATTATGCATCTTTGGAAAAGCAAAGAGAAAGTGTTTAATCATTCGCTTGTTGCTTTACGTATGGCGAAACTGTCTAATGCAGTTTCAAAAATTCATGGAGATGTATCGCGTGATATGTGGAAAGATTCAAAGGATATTTGCGAAATTACACATGTTACCAATGCGCAAAACAAACGTTATTGGGTTGACCCCATCTTAGAAAAAGCTTTACAAACCAACGACGATGCTTTATTGATGGCGCGCAAACGTGAGCTGAAATTGGCTCTTTTTGCAGAAGTTGAAGACCAAACTGGCAAAATTCTCGATCCTGATGCTTTAACGATTGTTTGGGCGCGACGTTTTGCAGAGTACAAACGGGCTGATTTGATTTTGAGCGACCTCAAACGTTTCAGAAAAATTGCGATGAATAGCAAAAAACCTGTTCAAGTAATTTGGGCGGGCAAACCTTATCCGTTGCATTGGGAAGCGATTGACGTATTTAATGATATTCATAAAAAAACGCTTGATATTCCGAACTGCACCATTTTGATTGGCTACGAATTGCGTTTGTCTCGTTTGATGAAACAAGGCTCTGACATTTGGCTCAATAACCCACGTTACTCACGTGAGGCTTCTGGTACGAGTGGTATGACGGCGGCAATGAATGCGAGTGTTAATTTTTCAATTGGTGATGGTTGGGTACCTGAATTTGCGAAAGACGGTGAAAACTGCTTCGTTATTCCAAATTTAGACCATAATTTGCCAGTTAAAAAGCAAGACAAGCACGATTTGAAAGCGATGTATGAGATTTTGGAAAATAAAATCGTTCCGTTGTATTATGACAATCCAAAAGAATGGATTAAAGTTGTAAAACAATCTATGATTGATGTCGCTCCTGAATTTGATTCTGACCGTATGGCGGATGAATATTACACGAAAATGTACAATTCATAATTGAATTTGAAATTTATACCCCCTCAGTATTTTAAGTGAAAATGCCTGCTGAACGATTATGTTTAGTAGGCATTTTTCATTTATTTAATGATGTCGCTTTTTTTTGTCTTTCTGAACGAAGTGAAAGAATGACAAATTAAACGTTAGTATTTACAACTCACTTATTTTCCCAATTCAATAATTTGAATAGAATGTGCAGGAATTGTCAAATTGCTCAAATCTGAAATTACGGTATCCGTCAACACATTCTTACCTTTTGTAAAAGTCCTCAAATTATCCAAAAAACGTTGCGTCGTTAAAGTCTGTTCTGTATTATTTTGGCTCATAATGACCATGACAGAGCCTTGTTCATTATGTCTAAAATAGACATAAATGCCATTGACTGGTAGATATTGCGTCAATTTGCCTGTTTGTAAAGGCGTTGAACCTTTGCGATATTGCGCCAATTTTTTGACAAAATCAAAGGCTTCGTTTTCATTAGCCGTCCTATCTTTTGCCAAAAACTTGTTTTGAGCATCCTCTTTCCAACCGCCTGGGAAATCACGACGGACTTCCGCATCGGAAGGGTCTTTAAAGTTTTTCATTAAAATTTCAGTACCATAATACATAGACGGTGTGCCTCGTGATGTTAACAGAAAACCTACGCCTTGTTTATACTTATTCATGTCTTCCTTAACCATCGAAAAAAAGCGGTTTTCGTCGTGGTTATCTAAAAAAGTCATATTCAAAGAGGGGTTTTCATAAACCATATCTTCTGCCAAAGTGCTGTACAAACGATTGAAACCTTTGCCCCAATCGAACCCCTCAGTAAGAGCGGGTGCAATGGTATGAAAAAGCACAAAATCATTGGGTGAAGGCAAGTTGCTTTTGAAAGGGATATATAAATTATTACGTGTATAATACGCTTGACTAATCGGACTATGCACCGAGTTTTCACCTGTTATATACATCTTTGGATATTCATCTAACAAAGATTTGTTGCAGCGATTCATAAACTCCAAATCATTGTATTGATAGGTGTCAATACGCCAACCATCAATACCAAAATACTCAACCGTCCATAAAGCATGTTGAATTAAGTAATTGGCTACGAAGGGATTATGCTGATTGAGGTCAGGCAAAAAAGGCACAAACCATCCGTTTTGTTGCACCTTAAAATCGCTTGGATTGCCATGCACAAAATCCACAACAGGTTCGTCACGATACGATGTATTCGTATATGTATCCCATTGATGTAACCAATCTTTCATCGGCATATCTTTCAAAAACCAATGATTGATACCCACATGATTATAGACAGCATCTTGTATGACTTTCAAACCACGGGCATGAGCAGATTCAACCATTTTTTTATACGCCACATTGCCGCCCAAACGACGGTCAACGTTGTAGTGGTCAGTAAAACCATAGCCATGATAAGCTGAACGCATCACACCACCTTCATTCGTTTGCGGTTGATTGTTTTCAACGACAGGATTAAGCCAAAGAGTCGTTGCACCTAAGTCTTTGAAATAATCTAAATGATTCGTAATGCCTTGCAAATCGCCGCCATGACGCAGAAAAGGATTGTTACGGTCAGACTCTGTATCCGCCATATCTGCAAATTTGTCATTAGTCGGGTCGCTGTTTGAAAATCTATCAGGCAGTATGAGATAAATAAAATCCTTAGAATTGATTTCTTGCGGCTTTTGGTCGCGGACTTTCAGTTGATAAGGCTGTGAAATTTTGACAATTTGGTCAACGATTTTATTCTTTTTGTCCTTTATTTGTATTGTTTTCGAGAGTTCAACCATAAATTGACCTGCTTTACAATCAGGTGAAATGGTTACATTGACGAACAAATAATTTGGATTTTCGACCTCTTGAATACTTTGGATTTTTACACCTGTGTAGTTGATATTTACATGTGAGCCTTTGATGTCTTTGCCATAAATCAATAATTGTAGGTCTGAATTTTTCATACCGACCCACCAATTCGTCGGGTCTATTCTTTGAATGGTTGGGTTTTGGGCTTCTATAAATTCTATGACAAAACATAGTAAAAGCGAGCAAATGAGTGCTTTTTTCATAAATTCTTAATTGTTTAGTTAAATAATGCGTAATTAAATTTTGCAATTGAAAGGACAAAGATGCAAATTGTAACTCGGGTTTAAACCCGAGCTACTAAAAAAACAATTTATTTTTTAGCAAAGAACGAACTCCTTTTTATAAATTCGCCTTGTAGTTCGGGTTTATTGACATAACCAAAATAATCCACTGAATAACACTATAAAAAGTTATTAACTTTGGTGTAAAAAGAACAATGCGGGTACTATATTTTCGACC
>JAYTMI010000977.1:0-7576 GCA_043728625.1 Saprospiraceae bacterium
GGCGCATTGCTGCGGGCAATAATACCCGAACGGGGGTCTCCACGGTGCAAAACGAACTGCAACGTATCATTACCATCGTTGACATAACCTCCGAGATAAGTCGCTCTTGCCGTATCGCCTTGACAAATAGATAATTCACTCGTTACATCCATGCTGCCTGCTCGTGTTGTACAGTTTGTACAATTTTGAGTGACAGATATGGGCGGTCTCGGGGTGCACATGTTCACATCTTTGATATCAAATGAGTTAGTTCCTAATGTTAAAGCATTTGACGTAAATGAACCGCCTGCGCCGACTGTTCCGGCAACGGTATTTGTGCCTGCAAAGAAAACTTGATAGGGTGGTGTGCCACCTGTAAGATTGAACTTAACAAAATAATTACTCCTTGAAACATTACAACTGTCTCTCAAATTGCTTGATTGGGGGATAGAATTGAAGGTATAATTAACCGTATCTGACTTGGAACACCCATTTAGTGTTTCCTGCCACACCAATTTATAAAGACCCGGTTGTGTCACTTGTACATTACTATTCGGCAAACTGGCATTTGTGAAAACAACGCCACCAGTATTGGTTGATGCGCTAAACCATGAGCCGTTTTGTGTACTGTTTGTTGCTTTTAGCGTAGCCGTAGTACCACAAATGGTGGTGTCAACACCGGCATACAAATTCGGAAAGTTGAGCATCAAAACAGTTAATCGGCGTGCTGGGCTTGTACCACAGGCACTGCCTGCCGTTACGACGACGGTATCGCCAGCAGTTGTCTGCAACCAGTCAATCACTATTGAGGTTGTGCCTTGTCCTGAAAATATCGTACCGCCGTTGCGGGTCAACGACCATGTATAAGTTGTTGCATTTGGAACAGCTGGTATGCTTAAAGTTGTTCGGGCACCTTGACAAACGGTTGTATCTGTTTTGCCGCTGATCAAATTAGGTTGTGCAGGTGTACCATTGCCACCTATTCCTGTAACGGTTACTCGAACGCTGTCAAAGAAAATACGGCTACCAAAAGCGGGTTGTCCTTGTCGTGAAACAGAATCTTTAACAACAACAGTATAAATACCAGTCATCGTGACGGTCAAATTAGACTGTTGATTGTTCAAATTACTGAGGGGGTCGCCAGCTTGCGCCTGAAAGAACCATTGATAGGTTTCATTGTGCACAATGCCCGCGCACGTATCTGAGTGATTGACTTGCAAAGTCGCTGTATTACAATTCAATACAGGGTTTGCAGGTGTTATCGTAGAAGTCTCTTTGGCATTGAAAATAGTCAAATTGATGATGGAATCGCAACCTGTTGACGCACCACCACTACAAACAATAACATTTGGTTTGCTTGGACAAGTGGCTGCGGGTATCGAAACAGATGTACCACATATGACTTTGGTCTCGGTAGGCTTCAAAAAGATGTTTTGAGTTGCCGTTCTTTCTGCATATTTAACGACAGTTACATTAAAAGTCGTGTCGCAGCCGCCTGAACCTGCTTTGTTGATACTAAAAGGGGTTGTTTGGTCACTATTCGGCGGGGCAAAATTGTCTTCAATATTGCCATCGGGTAACGTATAAGTCTGACCTGGACAGAGATAAGCCGTTGGTAATGTAATAGTTGTTGTCGTCGTAATCGTAATATCCATACAACGTGGCGTTCCCGAAACCGTACAATCGTTCATATAACTCACACAAACTCTTGCCGTTCCACTGGCTGGAAAAGCAGCAACGGTGTAAAAGCTATCAGGGCGTATAAAACTGTTGGTGACACCGTTTATCGTCACGTCAAATTTATAATCAACTGCATTTATAACTTTTGGCACACTGTACGTGACATTTGTGGCATTGGCACAAACACTTGTTGCACCAAAAACGACTGAGGGGGTCGGCAAAGGCTCATTTGTTGCTCGAATGGGTGCCCCAACATTCAAAATTTGATAGGAACAAGCCTGTCCTTGATAGCCATCAACGAGTATGTAATAAGTTCTGCCAGCTACCAATCCAGTGGCGTTAACGGTTGCAACGGGTTGTCCACCCATTTGATTGATACAATTCGATTTTTGAATAAAAGTTGTCGAATCTGCACAATCTGTTGCTTCATAAACAGCCGCTTGGACACCATTACCACCACAACCCACCGCATTATTGGCGTTGAAAGTAAACGAATGATCAGCCGCATCGGCTATGAATTTGAACCAACTGGGGCTTTCCAGAGAACCACAAAAAGCGGCTGGTTTAAGGTATTTACGCCCAGCAATAGGCGTTGTTACCGAACTGCAATAGCCATCTAATTGGTCATTATTGCAAAAAGTCGGCGCTGTGCAAGGATTGTCCGAGGGATTTGGGCGGTTACATTGCGCGAGCAAGTTTGTACCGATAAAAGCCCAGAAAGAGAAAAGGAGAATAAAACTTTTCTTCATATTTTGATATGGTCGTATTGATTTCAAAATGTCAAGTTTCAAATTTCAATCCAATTTTTATATAAAAAGACTGAAAATTGCCTTTAGATGCATGTGTTTACAAAATTTTGAAATTTTGAAATTTTGGTATGAGTTTATATATGCTTTGTAAAACTGCGTAAAGTTAGATATTTGAAACTAAACGAGCAGTCCGATGATATATTTAGTGAAAAAACCTCTTTTTATCCTTATCAAAGGGGATTGATACTGAGGGGGATAAAAAGAAGATGGTTAAAAGATTAGAAACGCTGTTTTAGGCATTCAAATTTTGTTGATTTAATATTTTAAGACAGCCTCTTACTTATAAAACTACGCACTAACTATTCCATTATTTTTGAGCCAGTTCAACCACTACACGCGCAATATCCTTTGCTGCGTCAGGTTTAGCAAGGCTTAAAATGTTTTTACGCATATCATCCATAAGTTCTTGATTGCCAATGACTTCAAACGCTGTTGTTATCATTTTTTCAGAAGCTTCTTTATCCCGAACAAGGACAGCCGCGTTTTTATTGACCAGTGCCATCGCATTTTTTGTTTGATGATCTTCTGCCACATTTGGCGAAGGCACCAACACAGAAGGCATTCCCGCAAGGCATAATTCAGAAATCGTCAAAGCACCTGCCCTTGCGATTATGACATCGGCAACCGCATAAGCCAAATCCATGCGGTCAATAAACGGACGCATTTGCACATTGGACAAATGAGCCGCTTTGCCGTCTTTAAAATCATTTTCGTACAAACGACCACATTGCCATAAAATCTGCACATTTGATTGATTACCAATAAGTTCTGCATTGTTTTCCATAGCCAAATTCAGCGTTTTAGCACCCAATGAGCCGCCGAGAACAGCTATTGTTTTTTTATTTTTGTCTAAACTAAAATAATTGACCCCCTCAGTATATTTCAATTTTATGTCCAAAATATCGGCTCTGACAGGGTTACCCGTGACAATGAGTTTATCGGAAGGAAAGAACTTTTCTAAACCATCATAAGCGACACATATTTTCATTGCCTTTTGTGCCAACAACTTATTTGTCACGCCCGCATAAGAGTTTTGCTCTTGCAAAATGGTCGGAATCCCCAACGAAGCCGCCGCTTTTAAGGTCGGACCCGAAGCAAAACCACCGAAACCAACAGCTATATCAGGCTTAAATGTCGTCAAAATGCGTTTTACTTTCCACATAGAATGAAGGAGTTTAAAAGGCAGTTGCAGATTCAAAATCAGGTTTTTAACGGTCAAACGCCTTTGCAAACCGGCTATCCAAAGCCCTTCGATAGCATAACCTGCTTTTGGGACACGTTCCATCTCCATTTTGCCTTCTGCGCCCACAAACAGGATTTTTACTGAGGGGTCTTGTCGCTTCAATTCATCGGCTACCGCAATGGCTGGAAATATATGTCCTCCTGTGCCACCTGCGCTGATAATAACATTCATTAATTATGAATTTATAGATAATAATTGATAATGGATAATTGATAGTGGATAATAGGAAATGTCACTATCTATTATCCACTATCCTTTATCAGTTATCCATTTTTTTTATGCCAATACCGCATCAAGCCCATGACCGACATCCAAGCAGGATTGGCAGAATCGTATTGCGCTTTATGTTCACCGACAATGCTATACCGAGCCAATTCTTTATCCGTAAAGGCTTGAAAAAGAGGTGTAATGTCATTCGCAGGCAAGCCCTTTTCAAAACGGGGGCGTATCCAATTTGCCCACCGATGCAGCCGCCGTTCCAACTGCGTCAGATGTTTTTTGATTTGCGTAACTTGCCCAAAATGTGTGAGGTGTAAACGTTTGACGTTCAAAGATTTAATCAAATTTATAGAGTTGACCCATGCCTCAATATCAATATCTGGTGGTGGACAAGGCGGCACAACAATGCCTGTTCCTATTTTACAACCACCGACATCGCCTGTAAACAAGTCTTTATTTAATTGCCAAGCGATATGATGCACCGCATGACCGGGCGTGTGCCAAGCAATGAGTTCTGTATTGCCCAAAGGAATTTTTTCACCATGTGTTGTTGCATGAATTTTTTCTGGCGAAATGCCGTCCATTTTGCCCCAAAGCACGTCCATTTGGTCTTGATAAATCTGCCGCGCCGAATTGTACAATTTTGAAGGGTCAATCAAATGTTTTTCTCCAAAAGGATGCACATATATCGTTGCGCCCATCTCTGCTAAAGCCCAAGCGGCACCAGCATGGTCGAAATGAATATGCGTCAAAAAGACTTTTTTTATCGTTTCTAAGGGATGTCCAACAGCTAAACAAGCCGTTTTCAAGGACTCGAAAGTTGAATAAGGACCTGTTTCAACCAAAGCCACTTCGCCATCGGCAACAATCAAAAAGGCAGCAACCGTTTCTGCATGACCCAGAAAATGTAAGTCTAAAGTGTGAATTGTCGGTTTCATATCGTCATTTTTTGAGGTAAAGATACTTGTTTCGTTAAGTTTAGCGCATTCAACGAGGGAAACTTTTCGTGTTTCCCTTGCTTTCCCTTGCTTTCCCTTCAAACTCAAAAACTAAGTTGGACTTAATTTTTTCTCAAAACTACTTTTTCTTTTGAAAACGAGAAATTATTCACACCTTTATTTTTTTTACTGATTCTGCTATCTTTGTTAAAATTAATAAGCACACACCTAACCAAAATTCAAACTAAAAAGAAAAGATATGGATGTTCCTATTTATGTGTCAATCATTTTCATTTTGACGACAATTCTCACAGTCGCTTTATTTTATCGCACATGTGCAAGAGTATCAACCTCAATTGCCAATAAAATTTTGTTAGGTTTAGTGGCTTGGATTGCCCTTCAAGGCATCCTTTCTGCGAGTGATTTTTATTTGAAAACTGATACGATGCCGCCGCGTCTTGCCCTTGCCGTTGTGCCTGCATTCGTTACAATTATCTATTTTTTAGTCACTAAAAAAGGACAAAATTTTATTGATAGATTGCCTTTGAAAGACCTGACATTGATTCATATTTGTCGTGTTCCTGTCGAAATTGTTTTGTTTTGGTTGTTTATGAATGAGCAAATACCCCGTTCTATGACATTTGAAGGACGAAATTTTGATATTTTGTCGGGTTTGACCGCTTTGCCATTGGCTTTGTGGGCTTTTAAAAACAGTGAATTGAAATGGAATATTAACATAATTTGGAATTTTGTATGCTTGATGTTGGTACTTAATGTCGTGGCTATTGGCATTTTGTCAGCACCCACACCGTTTCAGCAATTTGCGTTCAATCAACCGAATATTGGTGTTTTAAAATTCCCTTTTGTCTGGCTACCGTCTGTGATTGTTCCCATCGTCATATTTTCACATTTGATTGCGATTCGACAACTTTTGAATGCTAAAAAGACCCCCTCAGTAAATTTCGCTAATTTTTCGACAATGTAAATCAAATCGTCGCACAGACCATTCACCATTCACCATTACCAATGAATATCATCGCCAATTTTTTAATCACTTTCATCGCCATCGAGCATTTATACATTCTTTATATGGAAATGTTCGCTTGGACGACTTTAGGCAAAAAGACATTCAGAAGCCTCGATGCTTCGTTGTTTGAACCCACCAAAGCCCTTGCTGCCAATCAAGGACTGTACAACGGCTTTTTGTCGGCAGGTTTGATTTGGTCACTCCTCATTTCTGATGTGGATTGGCATTTGAATGTTGCGCTGTTTTTTCTTTTATGTGTGAGTGTTGCTGGTATTTATGGGGCAATGACGGCTGGGAAACGGATATTTTATGTGCAAGCTATGCCTGCTTTGATAGCGAGTTTGATAGTGGTATATTTAAAATTTGCTGTAAAATGAGTTTAGAATACCATCCTTTCGGCAATTTTATCCCTGAAAATGTCCAATATTTAGTTGTCGGAACATTCCCTGGACGACAATATGCTCAACGTTCAAAAGAAGAAAACGAAGCAGATTTGACTGCTTTCAGCTATGGCGGACGCAATCAATTTTGGCGGATTTTGGAAAAACTATACGATGTTGAATTGCCTACAAGAGATAGCAAAAAGCAGTTGCTTCAAGACCTAAACATCGGTTTATTGGATTTGATACACGCCTGTCGCCGTAAAAAACAATCGAATTTAGACAGTGATTTGACGAATATTGTCTGGAATAATGCCGAATTTGAACGCATTTTCAAGGAAAAAGCTATTGAAAACGTTTTTTGCACAGGTATAGGTGTTGCAAAGATTTTTCAAAAATGGTATCCTCATAAACCCTTCATAGCCCTTCCTTCACCCTCCCCATTATTCGCAACCATGCGTTTTGAAGATAAGTTAAATTTTTATAAAAATGTCTTTCCCCAAAAGGCATAAATTCACCATTCACCAATAATTTGGAATATTCAATCCTAAAACAATGTCCCTTTTGCCAACCCATACCCCCTCAGTATTTTTCGTCAATTTTACAATGCCATTACCGTCACGATTGGGCATTTTGTTTTTTTCAGATGTTGTCAAATTCGGATCGTCTGCAAAAACAAATTCATCAATATAGTATTCGTTTTTGTTCGGTTCTTTGATGGTCGGGTGTATGTGCGCGAGGAACTTTGTATTCGGGTAAGTGCCAGGGCGAATTGTTGTGAAGGCATAACGCCCTTTGTCGTCAGTTTTCATCCACCCCCTCAGTCTTCCATGCCTTTTTGCCACCGTTTGATTCGGCGCGGCTTTGTAATAGCCATCGTTATCGGTGTGATAAATGTAAAGAATGACATTGGACGCAGGTGTTTTACCATCTTTTTTAAAAATCGTTCCACTGATATGGATTTTTACGCCTTGTTCGCCTTGTGCCATCGTCGTTTGCCAAGAAAGGTTTTGAGGCATCCCCTCAGTATAAAGCTCACAACCGTCACAGCCACCGCCAATAAGTCCTTTTTTTGCAGTTTGTGCATTGGACATCATTGTAAAAATGGATAATACAACTATGATAATCGTCTTTTTCATGATTGAGTGATTTAGTAAATAAAGAATTATTAATGCATTGAATTACAATATTTTACAGAATAATCTTGGTCAATATGCTCAGATAAACAAAGCTACGTATTTTTTCGTAGAGATGTGTGGTTTTCACAAAAGTTGCTTATAAACCTTTTTTCTTTGCATTAC
>JAYTMI010000978.1:0-1586 GCA_043728625.1 Saprospiraceae bacterium
TGCAAACAGAGAATTTGAACGCCTTGCTTACCCGCTTCTTCGATGTATGGAATGTGCTTATCAAGCATGGCTTGCATGATTTCTTCAATAGTGCCTTCGCCCTCCGTTTTCGGGAGCGACATTTGGATGAGACCGGATTTGATTATTCTTGGCATACACTTTTGGTTTTAAATGATAAAATATACTCTTTATACTGAGGGGGTGTCTTTTTGTTCTTTTAATTCGGTAGGTTTATCAGATTGCTTGATTTTTTTCAAATAACTTTCATTTGAAACCACTGGGACATTATCTTTTTCAAACATTTTCCTTGCTTTGCCCGCCATATTACCGCCTTTTTGAGCCGCTTCATGGTTTTCTTCAAAACCATGAGCATCATCTCTGATAGCCACTTGACGAGTAGCTTCTTCACTCAAAGCAGTAAAAATTAATTCCAAAGGAGTCATGTGGTCACGTAGATTTTCAGTGGGTTTCTCTAATCCTTTCAATTCTTTATGCTGAGATGGCGTGAGTCCAAAAGTTGCTTTGGCAATTTCGGCTGTTAATATTGAATATTCCATGCCTTCTTTGACATTCCGCGCTTTCCATTCATCTGTCAATTGCTTACGTGTTTCGATACTTTGCAGACGCCGTTCAATCCATTCATCTGGGTATCCTTTTGCTTTATATATTTCTTTCAAACGCTCAAAACCTAATTCAGGGTTTTCAATTTCTTGTATATGCTGATACCCTACTTCCGACAACCACATTTTAAATGGCTCTGCTTTTGGTGATGGGATGGATTGTATAATACGCAACAGAATTTTCGTGTTGGCGCAATTTACTTTTTGTTTACCCCCTTCTGTTTTCACTGCAAGGGGCGTGACATTTTGTAACGCCCCTTGTGCCAATTCAGGGTCACGGCGTTTCAACTGTCGCATATAAGCGGCGGGGTCAACTGACTCTGTTAAAATCTGAACGACATCATTTACAACAAACCACCATTCGTTGTTATGCCATAATTTACGTACTTTTTTCTCTTCAAAAAGCACAATTTTGTTTTCTTTTTCCATTTTTTAAATTTTAAATTTAATGATAAAACAAAATATGCTGCTGTTTAAAATATGAATTTTCAAAAAGGGATATTATATTTGTCAATAAAAAGATAAAAATGCAAGTTTCTGGAAATATACAAACATATTGGCTTTTACTCAAAGACCTTGATAAAGAGTCTAAATTGTCATTAATTGAATTATTGATACAGTCGTTAAAAAAGTCATCTATTAAAAAAAATCCTAAAAATCTTACTCCAATGCGGAATAACAACGATTGGATAGACGAATTTTACGGATGTTGGAATTCTTCAGATGAATCTGCCGAAGATATTATTACAAAAATTGAAAGCTCCCGTTCATTAGGCAGACAAATAGAAACACTATGAAAAAATACCTTTTAGATACCAATATTATTGTTTAAATCTTATCCTCAACCTTCCCCCTTTTAATAAACTGCCCATACCCTTTCCCAACCAAACAGTCATTATTATCAATCACAACACCCCCCCTCAGTAAAACGGTCTCTACTTTGCCTTGCACTTTCCAACCTTCGTA
>JAYTMI010000979.1:0-2529 GCA_043728625.1 Saprospiraceae bacterium
GCGTTTGTAATATTCATTTTATGCTGTCATTAGTATTTCTAAATTTCAAAATAACTAAGCAGCAAAGTTAGTTTTTTAAAACAAAAAAGTGGTTTTTGAGTTAAAAAAATCAAAAAAAGACGTTTGTTTTCAACAGATTAAACAAAAGGGAATAAATTGTTTCTTTATTTTAAAAAATATAACCCACCTTTAATGTGCCACCAATGGCTTTAAAAGTGTCTTCACTGTCTATAATTAGGTTTTGGGAAAAGGGTTGAAACAATCCTTCGACATAAATATGCTTGAATTGATAACCCGCGCTTAGGACAATGCTTAAGGCTTTTTTTGTTAAATCAAATGATTCCATTGGAAACAGATTGGCCGGTTGAACGTAGGTTTTTTCGCAGAAACTATTGGTATAATAAGTCAAAATTGTTCCAAATTTAAAGGAAACGGATTGATTTGCTTGTTTTTTATTGTATAAACTGACTTTTAGGAAAGGAAACAAATGAACGCCAACAAACTTGGAATTGTATGAAACGGATCGATTACTACCCGTCAGTTCCCCCTGATATTTGTTAGAAGTTGCATAAATTTCTGCACCGATTCTTAAGGGACTTAATTCTCTACCGATAATAGTTTCGAAACCGCCGCCGATCATAGGACTAAGTTTACCCACAATAATGTTTGAGTTATTATAAAAAAGGCCATTGACTTGCGCCATCGGCACCGATAAACCTGTGTTTACAAAATATTTTATCTTTGCTTTTGTCGCTTTTTTTGAATATTCTTTTTTGTCAACACATTCATTATAGCTGTTAATCAAGTCAGCCAATTTGTCTTGACTGTATTCCAAGGTATTAATTACTTTCTCGAATTTTGGGCAATCCGCTGTCAAATCCACCAATCGTGTTTTATAATCTTCAACATTGAGGTAAGAAATGCGACTCAATTCCCGACCAATCTTATTTTCAGTAATTTTAAATTTCAACTTCATCAATTCTATGTACTTGCCTTTCCCTTTTTTAACAAAAAAATGTTCGAGCGACTTGTTGTCAATATAGCTGTAGAGTGAGCCTTCGCCTTTTTCTAAAACCAGCAAAAAAGCGGTGTCACGACGATATGTCAAAGATTGAAGCGCCTCTTTGAGTGTCGGTATCGCGTCTATGGCTTCTAAATCGCGTTCTGTTTGGTCGAGAACATCCAAAGTTGCCGATTCGTAAATCTCATTTTTCCCTTTTATGACAAATTTTGCAATGTCTTTTGGGCGAAACTCAACCGTTTTTGTCGCATTTTTCGCCTTGAAAACGATAAAATCGGGGTTGATATACCATTCTTGATAACTTATTTGCCCTTGGATGGAGTCGCCGTTATGATGATAAACGATGGCATCAACGAAATTTTTTTGAGCATTGGCGGTGAAAGCAACACATAGGAGAAGGCAAATTCTCAAAGATTTAAGAATCATATTTGTAAATTTTGAAGTAAAAGAGAATATTTTTAAAAGAATGGACTTGCGTGTATTACAGTTTTTGAGATTGTCTAACTCGTTTTTAATCAAAAGGTTACTTGCACTTCCCTAAAAGTCAAAAGGCAAGGAGAATATTTCATCCCTTGCCTTTTGATTATTTTATATGCTAACCGTTTATTTTTTGCTTTCGCTAACCGCTTTCAAATTCTCTAATCCTTTTTCATAATCAGGTCCGATAAAGCTGTTCATCGCCAGACCAAACCAACGAGCAATCGGGTTCATGCCATTGTCAGAATCAAAAGACCAGACGACATTTGTTGAGGTGCTGTCTTTCGCAGTAAATTTAAAATCTGCCATAGCATCGCCTTCGCCTTTGAATTCCATTTTGCAATGTAGCATTTCGTTTGGTTTGGCTTCCAAAATGGTCATTTTGCCTTCGCCAACTTTGTCGTTACCGACCCACGAATAGTATGCGCCTGTTCCCGCACTCGTCGGTTCGCTGTATGTCCATTTAACATTTGGGTCAAGTTTTGCCCAAGGCGACCAATTTTCCCAATTTTTCAATTCATTGATTTGGTCATAAACGACAGGTGCGGGTGCTGCAATATCAATTTGTCGTTCGACGTGTGACGTACCGGGTAGTAGAAAACCGATGCCTACAAATGCGACGGCGATGATGAGTATCCAACGTAAAATTTTGCCTAACATGGTGTTGTTGTTTTTAATTTAAAAAAATAAGTTTATAATTTTAAGCAAAATTAAAAATATTGTTTTAAAATTAAAAATATTTTCGACGAAATTCAGTCGCTTTTATTTGTTATTTGGTCATTTTCAACAATTTTGAATAGTATCTCAATTTTAAAGGCTTCATAGTCATACTCAAAAGCCTCACGTTTTACTGCGCCTCTTTCACCATATTGTTCACTGATGAAAAGTTCAAGGATTTTCAATTCCTTATTTGTCTCTTTATTTTTTGGTTTCATATTCTTTTAGACTTTTTGAACCGCATTCTATCAGGAATAAGCTTGTTGTTAAATGATACGGAATTCTTATTTTTCAACTTTCATTTCGTACAAATA
>JAYTMI010000980.1:0-7035 GCA_043728625.1 Saprospiraceae bacterium
GACTTCAGCGGCTATATACTTAAATTGTTGAATGACATCTTTCCTTTGCGTTGTATCTGGGCGAACTGTTGAGGTATCGAGGGGGAACAGAACGATTCCACGCTCTTGCACGGCAATGTATTTTGATGCTTCAAGTTGGGTACGAAGTTCCGCATTTTCACGGGCAAGGCTATCTGCTACGGCTTGCATGGAGAAGTAGTTCCTGACAGTACTGGCATTTTCATAAATATAGCCACTGACGAGATTTGCCGAGCTCTGGTAAATCTCATTCTGTTTCTTGTTGTATCGTGCCACCATATAGAGTGCAGAGAATTCAAGAAAAAAGAACAGTAAAAAATTGCCATATCTTAACAGAAAATTCATTCGCCTTTGCAGTCGTCTTTGTCATAAGTTGTTTATGAGTAAACATCTTTTATGACACTTTAAATAAAACAGCCAAATGAGTTTCGAGAAAATCATTTGGCTGGAATTGTATGAAATAGAAAGGATGAAATATGAGATACATACACTTTACATCCTTCGTATTTCATCCTTCATATTTCTATTAAACACGTTTACGATCAATAAGGAACGTAAATTTATGTGTGTTTTTCAAAGCAATGCCTGTACCACGAACAACCGCTCTCAAAGGGTCATTCGCTACTGAAACTGGTAATTTCGTTTTCATTGAAATCCGTTTATCAAGACCCCTCAGTAACGCCCCACCACCAGTGAGGTATAAACCTGTTTTATAGATGTCTGAAGCCAATTCAGGCGGCGTACTTTCAAGAGCTTTCAAAACAGCGTCTTCGATTTTTGATATGGATTTGTCAAGTGCATGAGAAATCTCACTATATCCAACCGTGATTTGTTTTGGAATTCCAGTCATCAAGTCACGTCCGTTAACCGCATAATCGTCTGGTGGATTGTCCAATTCAGGCAACGCCGAGCCAACGTGTATTTTTATTTGTTCGGCTGTCCGTTCTCCGATAAGGATATTGTGTTGCCGTTTCATGTAGTTCAAAATATCCATTGTCAATTCGTCACCAGCAATTCGTATTGATTGATCACAAACAATACCCGACAAAGCAATGACAGCAATTTCAGTTGTACCTCCGCCGATGTCAATAATCATATTGCCAATCGGTTCTTCGACATCTAAACCGATACCCAATGCCGCAGCCATTGGTTCGTGAATCAAGTACGTTTCTTTTGAATCAACATGGTCAGCAGATTCAAAAACAGCCCGTTTTTCGACTTCTGTAATACCCGAAGGAATACAAATCACCATTTTCAGGTGCGTGAAAAACCGACGACGTGCACCTGTCATACGAATAAAACCCTCTATCATACTTTCCGCAGCTTGAAAGTCAGCGATAACACCGTCTTTTAATGGGCGAATCGTTTTGATATTTTCGTGGGTTTTTTCATGCATCTGCATGGCTTTTTGACCGACGGCAAGGATTTGACCTGTTTTGCGGTCTATAGCAACAATGGAAGGCTCATCTACGACAATTTGATCATCTTGTATGATGAGTGTATTGGCAGTGCCTAAATCAATGGCTAACTCTTGTGTGAAAAAATTGAAGAATCTCATATATCGTGTTTCCTCGCTGTTTCTATCTTTTTATGAAATAATGCTGGTTAATAGAAATTTGAAAATTAGATTTTGAAGAACATCAAAATTGAAGACAAATCTTTCGAAAATGCGCCTTAGTTGGTTGCCTTTTGGTTGTTTTATGCCTTTTTTTTTCAATTTCTTCTTTACTTTTTCTCAAAAATCGGTGCAAAAGAACGAAATTTCATTCATAAAACGAAACAAATTAAAGATTCAAAATTAATAAAACATCAAAAACATTTGTTAGAACTTCAAAATGCCGCTATACAACCCCTAACACGCCTTTATTTTACCATTTTGTAAGGTTTTGGGCAATTAATTTGTTAATTCACTACAAATAACCCGCATTATTGACCGATTAGATGACTTTTTTTTACAAAAAAAAGACAAATTGAAAAATTTTGTCTGTCAGCATTTTTTGAATTCGATTGAATGTTTCTATATCATCAGCTCAATCATCATCTCCAAAATCTGCGCCGCCGCTTTCGGAATGACCGTACCAGGTCCAAAAACGCCCGCTACGCCACACTCATATAAATAGGTGTAGTCCGCAGGTGGAATGACACCGCCAACGACAACCATGATATCGCCGCGACCTAATTTCTTCAATTCTGCAATCGTTTCGGGCACAAGGGTTTTATGTCCCGCTGCAAGGCTCGAAATGCCAAGGATATGCACGTCGTTTTCTGCCGCCTGACGTGCCGCTTCCGCTGGTGTTTGGAAAAGCGGTCCGATGTCCACATCAAAACCCAAATCTGCAAAACTGGTCGCAATCACTTTTGCCCCACGGTCATGTCCATCTTGCCCCAATTTGGCAATCATTATACGTGGACGACGACCTTCTAATTCGGCGAACTTATCCGTTAAAGCTTGTGCTTTTTTAAAATCATCATTCATCTGATTCTCTTGACTGTAAATAGCTGATACTAAACGAGTTGTCGCTTGAAAACGCCCAAACGATTTTTCCATCGCATCTGAAATTTCACCCAAAGATGCCCGTTTTCGAGCACATTCAACAGCGGCTTCGAGCAAATTGCCTTCGCCTGTGCGCGCGACTTCTTCAAGGTGTTTTAAGGCTGCGAATACTGAGGGGTCTCTTTCTAACTTCATTTTTTGCAAACGAGTGATTTGAGAATCCCTCACAGTCGAATTATCCACTTCTAAAAGGTCAAATTGCAAATCCTCTTCGTGTCGGAAAACATTGACACCGACGATTAAATCCTTTCCCGCATCTATTCGTGCTTGTTTGCGCGCCGCCGCTTCTTCAATCCGTAGTTTTGGCAAACCTGCCTCAATTGCCTTTGCCATGCCACCCATTTCTTCAACTTCTTGAATCAATGCCCAAGCTCTTTCAGCGAGTTTCTCTGTCAAATATTCAACATAATAAGAACCTGCCCACGGGTCGCAAGCCTTTGTAATATCCGTTTCTTTTTGAATAAAAAGCTGTGTATCCCTTGCAATTTTAGCTGAAAAATCGGTTGGCAAAGCAATTGCTTCATCGAGCGCATTTGTATGTAGCGACTGTGTGCCACCGAGCGTTGCCGCCATTGCTTCAATCGTTGTCCGAGCCACATTATTAAAAGGGTCTTGTTCCGTCAATGACCAACCCGACGTTTGGCAATGCGTCCGCAACATCATGGATTTAGCAGTTTTGGGGTTAAATTGCCTCAGAATTTTAGCCCACAACATACGTCCTGCACGCATTTTGGCAATTTCCATAAAATGATTCATGCCAATACCCCAAAAAAACGACAACCGAGGTGCAAAGTCATCAATGTTCAAACCAACCTTCAAACCTGCCCGAATGTACTCCAAACCATCCGCCAATGTATAAGCCAACTCAATATCCGCTGTGCCACCCGCCTCTTGAATATGGTAGCCCGAAATTGAAATCGAGTTAAATTTTGGCATTCGTTGTGCCGTATATTCAAAAATATCTGCAATAATCCGCATCGAAGGTTCGGGTGAATATATATACGTGTTGCGCACCATAAACTCCTTCAAAATATCATTCTGAATTGTGCCGCTTAGTTTTTCAGCCGCCACGCCTTGTTCTTCTGCCGATACAATATAAAATGCCATGATGGGAATGACCGCCCCATTCATCGTCATCGAAACCGACATCGTATCAAGCGGAATCTGGTAAAAAAGGATTTTCATATCCTCCACCGAGTCAATCGCCACACCTGCTTTGCCGACATCGCCCGTCACACGCGGGTGGTCGCTGTCATAGCCCCGATGCGTCGCCAAATCAAAAGCCACCGACAAACCTTTTTGCCCTGCCGCCAAGTTGCGTCGGTAAAAAGCATTAGAGGCTTCGGCTGTCGAAAACCCCGCATATTGCCGTATCGTCCAAGGCTTTGTGACGTACATAAGGCTATAAGGACCACCCAAAAATGGCGGCAAACCACTGACAAACCGTGCAGTTACCCCCTCAGTATCAGAGGCATTATAAGCTGATTTAACAGGAATTTTTTCAGGTGTTTCCCAAGTCTCGTCCTTTTGAGACGGCTGAGGTGCCTTAAAAACATGGCGATTGAAGGCTATTTCTTTAAAATTTGGCATTTTTATGTTTGGTTTTATTCTGTTTTTTATAAAAAATTCGATTTTCGGATGAAGTTACAAGTTTTTCGGAACGTATATAGATTTCTATATACTTTATTTTGAAATCCCCTCTCCCCGACGAATCGGGATGCGAACACAGTATTTTAAGCCTTTTCAAGGTTAAAAAATGATTTTTTATAATTCTTTAAAATTGTATTTTTGAAAATGAAAGCAATGAACGACGATATTACATGGGGTTAGAGCAACGTAACTGCAATCCCAAACGCTGCACCACTGATAAATTGCGTCCAAGACTGTTGCGAAATTTTTAATACATTAAATGCTAAAAATGAAACCAATAAAATGACTGCAACGATGCTCAATTGACCCGCTTCAATACCTAAATTAAACGCAAAAAGGGGCGCAAGAATATCGCTTTCTGTGCCCAATAGTTCTCTAAAATAATTTGAAAAGCCTAAGCCGTGAATTAAGCCAAAAATAAGCGCAAATAAATAATTGATATTCAATGATTTAGAAAAAATCGTTTTCTCATTATCAGACGTTTTGTTTTTCCAAACATTGTAAATAGCTGTTGCCATTATCGTCATGGGAATCAGTTTTTCGACGATATTATACTGAGGGGTCACGATATGTAAAGCAGCGAGTGCCAACGTGGTGCTGTGACCAATTGTAAAAGCAGTGACCAAAACCGCTACTTTACGCCATTCGGAAAGCCGATAAATGGCGCACAAAGCGATGATAAAAATAATATGGTCGTAGCCTTGTGGGTCGGTGATGTGGTCGAGTCCAAGCGTGAAATATGTAGCGAATTGAGATTGCATAATTATATTTTGGGAACAAAATTACAATTCGAAATGAGGAATATTGAATGATGAACGATGAATTTTTAAATTATTGATTCACAATGATTTATGAAATATCGTTTTTTAAAAGAGCATTCTAATGATCATAACTCGCAACACGACTGATTTTCCAAACACCGTCTTTTTTCTGCCAAATCATTAAAAACTTGAACGTCCCACAATCGTTTTTGCCATTTTCCCAATGACAAAATCTGTGTTTGCCAATATGTATCGCACCATAAAAAGCTTTATGAAATTTAAAAAAATACTGAGGGATAGCAAAATGACCCCATGGCTGGAAAAAAGGACCATAAGAATATCGCAAAAACCCCAATCAGTTTGTTCAATGTTTGCTTTATTCAAATAATAAAAAACAAAAATCCTCTTGTTGCGTATCTTAAAACGGAACATAGAAAGCGGCTGTTCAAGGGATTTACCTATGTTGAGACATTAAAAATTGGGTATTAGCTTTGTAAACCAGCTATTTACGATTAGTTTTGTCCCGCTTTTTTGAAAGTATATAGAAATTTATATTTGTATCACTAATTTTATTGAAAAACTAACTCAAAGTAAAACATGGAGAATTTGATTTACATCTTACCTTTCTTTGGTCTCGTCGGTTTGGCTTACATGGCTTACCTCTGGGGCTGGGTCAGTAAACAAGATGCGGGTAATGAGAAAATGCAAGAGATTGCTTCGGCAATCGCAGATGGAGCATTGGCTTTTTTGAACGCGGAGTATCGCGTGTTAAGCGTTTTCGTCGTTGTGGCGGGCGCACTTTTGGGCATTCAATCGCAATTGGTTGAAAATTCAAGTTTGTTGATTGTCGCGGCTTTCGTGATGGGTGCGGTGTTTTCTGCGATTGCGGGAAATCTCGGTATGCGTATCGCAACAAAAGCCAATGTTCGCACGACACAAGCGGCACGTACGAGTTTGTCGAAAGCTTTGAATGTGTCTTTCCGTGGTGGTACAGTGATGGGTTTGGGCGTGGCAGGTTTGGCAGTCTTTGGCTTGTCGTTCTTGTTTTTGGCTTTCACTTATCAGTTTATGAATTCAGGCGCAGGTACTGAGGGGTTCGTCCATGAGATGGAAAGAACGCTTGAAGTCCTCGCAGGTTTCTCATTGGGTGCCGAGTCTATCGCTTTGTTTGCACGTGTTGGCGGCGGTATTTATACCAAAGCGGCGGACGTAGGTGCTGACCTCGTGGGTAAAGTCGAAGCAGGTATTCCTGAGGACGACCCCCGTAATCCTGCAACCATTGCCGACAACGTAGGTGACAACGTAGGTGACGTAGCGGGTATGGGTGCGGACTTGTTCGGCTCGTATGTCGCAACCGTTTTAGCGTCCATGGTTTTAGGTAACTATTTAATTAAAGACAATTTGGACAATGTTGAAATGACCAATATGTTTGGTGGCATGGGTCCGATATTGTTACCAATATTGATTGCTGGTTTGGGCATTATCTTCTCCATCATCGGTACTTTCTTTGTCAATATCACGGAGAAAAATGCGAATCTTGATGCGGTTCAAGGTGCACTTAATAAGGGCAACTGGGTTGCCATCATACTGACGGGTCTTGCTTGTTATCCATTATTGACGATAATGTTGCCACCGACAATGAATATGAAATTCTTTGACGAAGGCGTTAAAGTCATTACAACTATGGACCTTTTCTTAGCTATTTTAGTCGGTTTGACAGTTGGTACTTTGATTTCAATGATTACGGAATACTATACAGGTATGGGTAAAAAGCCCGTCAATGATATCATTCAACGTTCTGGTACAGGTGCGGCAACGAACATCATCGCGGGCTTAGGCGTGGGTATGATGTCAACGGCTTATCCGATTATCCTGTTTTCAGGTGCGATTTGGTCGGCTTATACATTGGCAGGTTTCTACGGTGTAGCAATTGCTGCTTCGGCAATGATGGCGACAACGGCGATGCAATTAGCGATTGACGCTTTCGGTCCGATTGCGGACAACGCAGGTGGTATCGCTGAAATGTCTGAATTGCCTAAAGAAGTGCGTGAG
>JAYTMI010000981.1:0-3821 GCA_043728625.1 Saprospiraceae bacterium
TGGTAGCATCGTCGCCTCTATTTTATTCAAATCGGGGCATAGCCCCAAAACACTTTTCGCATTTGCCTCTTTGTCTTTTGGGGCTACGCCCCGATTTAAAAATGTGTTCGTGCGCTTTTGCTACCAACGTTCTTCTCCTACGGAGCATCTGCTTATCATTATTTTCTCGTATTTTATACTGAGGGGGTCTCCACCAACACTTTTATCTGTTCCAAAATCGGTTGCCAACCTTCACCATTATTGTACGATTCAGTGTAGCGGCGTTCACCTTCTGCTACCGTATCGTAATCGCCTTGCGTTACGGTCAATGTCGTTTGTCCATCTTCATCAGAGAGTTCGTAGGTGACAGTCAAGTAATTTTCAGGCACATCGGGTATCGTCGAATGGGGGTCAAAGACCGTGTACGCCAAAAACTCATTTTCGTCAATCTCTGCGATGTGTCCTTTGACAGGAATAAAGGGTTTGCCTTCATATTCCATTTGCCACAACAATTCACTGCCTTCTGTCCAATCCGAAATGGTTTCGCAACCGAACATATACACTTTTGTTTTTGCGGGATTGACTAATGCATCCCATACTTCGGTCGCGGGCGCATTGATGGTGATTTCGTTTTTGATGAATTTTGACATTTTATTATGTTTTTTATATCGTTTTTTGAAATGTTTGGTTTTATACTGAGGGGGCTATTGCTTATTTTGTATTTCCGATTCTCTTAAAACAGATACCTTAATATTTGTTCTATTCGTAGCTGAATGAACACGAAAGCGATTGGAAAAATTTAATTTTCCGTTCGGTTTAAGTATAAATAAAGAAGTATCCTTAGAGATTGTATCATTTCTCAAAACAGCTTTTGTACCTCCTATCAAATCTCTATCAAATATTATCGTGTCATTCTTGATTTCAAACTTGCCTTCTTTGTATTCAATACTTGCGAAACCAAAGTCACCCACTTTAAATGTTTGATTATTAAGCAATTCTAAAATAACACCTTCTCCACCATCATCATAATTTGCAATTAAGATTTTATTCTTTTTATCTTCTTTCCAATCATCTTTCCCATTAGAGAATGCCCAAAACATAAAAAATTTGATGAGAAAAAGCATCATACCTAAAACTAAAAGCACAAGGATAAAAGGTTTTAAAAATCTCATTTAGCGATTTTTGAGTGATTTTTACATTGTATTGATCAAATTAACCAGATTGCTTCGTGCCTCGCAATGACAAGGGAAAATACTGAGGGGTATCCTCTATTCCAATTTAAACTTAATCGGTAAAGTATAAGCTACACGCACTTTTTGACCATTGTGTTCCCCTGCAAACCATTGCCCATTCATACGTTTTAAAACACGCATGGCTTCATCGTTCAATTCGGGATGTACGCCACGCTTTAATTTAAAATTGGTCATTTGTCCATCTTTTTCGACAACAAAACCAATATAAATTGTGCCTTCAATGTCGTTTTTACGGGCAACTGTTGGATATACAATATTTTGACCGATAAACTTGAACATCTCTGCAACGCCTTTTTGGTATTCAGGAACTTTATCCACAGTCGCATACACCCGTTCATTGCCATCATAATATTCTTCCAAACTGTATAATGGCGGAAAATTGGCAAAACCGAAATTGGGTTTGTCGCTTAGGTCTTTTGGCGGTGCTGTAATCGTAAAAGGCGTATTGAATTCCAAAGAGAAACTGACATCTTTTTGCTTATGACCACCATAAATCCGTTCAATTTTATCAACCGATTTATTTATCCAAATCTTGAATGTATCGTTCCCCATCACTGCCTCATAAATGGTATAAGGCGTTCCCGTTATCTTAACTTCTTTTCCCATTTTGCAAGTGCTAAAAGATTGATTGACCGCATTTTTGACCGCATTACAAGAATCTGACCACGACTTAATATCAAAACTTGAAGGTATTTTCTCCAGCCATCCCTTTTCTTTGTTTTGCTTTGACATATCAGAACTGGCATAAAAGGTCTTACCATTCACGGTTATCACTGATTGAGTTGTAAACTCTTTGGGTGATTGCCGAACAAATACATGCTCATTCTTTTGTGCATCTTGCTCAAAATTGGCATAGACTTTCCGATTACTCGACCAATAATTAAGGCGCATTGTCGCACTTTCTGTCAATGCTGTTGCCACTTTTTTTTGTAACGCCGCACAATCTAAATTTGATTGGGCTTGTGTTTTTACTAAAAAGCAAATACTACACAGTAAGCAAACCGTTATGATTTTCTTTTTCATAAGAATCCTTTTTTGAATTGTTGTTAACCGTTTTTTTTAAACAAAATACTGAGGGGGTGCTTGTTCATGCCTTTACTCCTCCTCATCCGTCAAAAACGAATCCTCCATTTTGTCCGCAAATTCTTCTGAAATTTCAAGCGACTCGGGTGCAACGGCAGCCTCAAAATCGTTTTCACCAGCGTAATAGGTTGACCACGACAACAATTCATCGAAAGCAGCTTGGATATATGCATCTGGAATATCCCGCAAGGTTTGGCTGTCCCAATGAATTTCATAAATGGTTTCGTCGTCTGGACTCTCCTTCGGTTGTATGTCAATAATGTGTCCTTGCCAACCGCTTAGGTCGTATTTATTTTCGTCGGCATCCATGATGCCTTGTTTTATTTTTACAAAATCGCCTACTTTGAACATAGTTTTATTGATTGATTTTTTGACCACTGATTGGGCTGATTTGACTGGTTTACGCTGATTTTTCTTTTGTCATCCCGGAGGGAACTAAAAATCAGTGAAAACCAGTCAAATCAGTGGTCAAAAAGAATTTAAAAATCATCCTCCATCGAGAACACTTTCTCTTCTGCATTTTTACCAACCCCTGCTTTCGAGTATTCCCCAACCCGTTTTTCAAAGAAATTGGTTTTGCCTTGCAGCGAAATCATTTCCATCCACGGGAATGGATTTTCTGTTTTGTAAACAGGCGTATTGCCCAAAGATTTGAGCAAACGGTCGGCGCAGAACTCGATATAATCGGACATCATAGCGGCGTTCATGCCAATCAATGAGACAGGCAACGCATCCGTGACGAATTCTTTTTCAAAGGCGACGGCTTCCGTGATGATGTCTTGGACTTCTTGCGGGTCGAGTTTGTTTTCCAACATTGAATACAACATACACGCAAAATCGCAGTGTAAACCTTCGTCACGGCTAATCAATTCATTGGAAAAAGTCAAACCGGGCATCAACCCACGCTTTTTTAACCAAAAAATGGAACAAAAAGAACCAGAGAAAAAGATGCCTTCAACGGCGGCAAATGCAATCAATCGGTGAGCAAACGTTGGTGCGTTTTCAATCCAACGCATCGCCCAATTGCCTTTTTTAGAAACACATTCGAGGTTTTGAAGGGCATTGAACAAATAATCCTTTTCTGTTGGGTCCTTTATATAGGTGTCAATTAAAAGGGAATACATTTCGGCGTGAATGTTCTCAATGGCGACTTGAAAACCATAAAAACAACGAGCTTCGGGTATTTGCACTTCACGCATGAAGTTCAGCACTAAGTTTTCGTTGACAATACCATCGGACGCCGCAAAAAATGCGAGGACGTGCTTGATAAAATGCCTTTCGTCTTTGTTGAGTTTGTTTTCCCAATCGTTCATATCGCTGGATAAGTCCACTTCTTCGGCTGTCCAGAAAGAGGCTTCGGCTTGCTTATAGTATTTCCAAATTTGGTCATACTTGATAGGGAAAAGGACAAAACGGTTGTCATTTGCTGCTAAAATAGGTTCTACGAGATTTGACATAATACTATCTTTTTTGTTTTAAAATTTTAAAAATTATTGTAATATCCAT
>JAYTMI010000982.1:0-5620 GCA_043728625.1 Saprospiraceae bacterium
AACGAAGGTGAATGGATTCCGAACCATTTTGGCGGGCGTGAAAACTTGGAAGCGATAGATTTTTTGAAAGAATTTAACGAAACCGTTTTTGCCAATTATCCAGCAGCCGTAACGATTGCGGAGGAATCAACGGCTTTCACTGGTGTTAGTCGTCCGACATTTATGGGCGGTTTAGGTTTTAGCCAAAAATGGATGATGGGTTGGATGCACGATACTTTAAATTACTTCAAACGTGAACCGATTTATCGCAAATGGCATCAAAATGAAATCACTTTCAGCATCGTCTATGGTTTTACGGAGAACTTTATGCTCCCCCTCAGTCACGACGAGGTTGTTTATGGCAAAGGCTCACTTTTGACACGTATGCCGGGCGATGAATGGCAGAAATTTGCCAATTTGCGTTTGATGTACGGTTATATGTTCACGCATCCAGGAACACGTTTGTTGTTCATGGGTTGTGAATTTGGACAAGGCGGTGAATGGGCTTTTGAAGGTCAATTGGACTGGTGGGTACTTGATTCGCCATTGCACAAAGGCGTTCAAACATTGGTAAAAGACTTAAATGCCTTGAATAAAAACGAACCCGCTATTTATGAACGAGGTTTTGAATGGGACGGTTTTCAGTGGGTTTCTTACGACGATACCAATAATTCGGTCATTTCTTACCTCCGCAAAGGACATGATGATGCTTATGACTTACTCGTTGTGTGCAATATGACGCCAGGTGTACTGAACGGCTATGAACTCGGTGTTCCGAAAGCAGGAAAATGGCAGGAAATATTGAATACCGATGCAGCGGTTTATGGTGGAACGAACGTCTTAAATGAAGGCGATTTGCAGACTATAACAGAGGATAAACATGGGCAGGAACAATATTTGAGTGTCACACTTGCACCTTTGGCGACGCAGGTTTTCAAATGCGTAAAAGCGGAAGCTGCAAAGCCTAAAAAAGCGACTAAGAAAAAGTAGTTAATGATGAAGTATGAATGATAAATGATGAATGTCGCAATATTCATCATTTATCATTCATACTTCATCATTTTTATAAATCCCAAAAAGAACGTGGGTGTTTATTGAAATGTTTTTTCATTTTCTCACGCCAAACGAGAAAGTTGAATACAGTGTTTTGTATTAAATCAAAAAGCCAAAATTTGATTGCTGTTCTCATAACTGTTTGATATTTAATTGTTTAAAAAATATTTAAGCGTCTAAAATCTCTTCATCGTTGAAGCCGATTTCTTCTTGTTGTTTCTTCAAATCCTTATAGTCGGCTCTCGTCATTATGTAATACCATACGCCTAATGTAGGTGGAACAAGGCATAAAACAATATTGAAACCGTCTATCCAGTCTGAATTTGCGCTACGACCAAAGGTGTAGGACGCAAACCAAAGTAAAAAGAAAATAGCGACAAAGATGAGGTATTGCACTCTTTTTTTATCTCGATAAACGATGGTTAATGTCAAACCACTTATAACTTGGACTGCACCGAATGGGATTAAACCCAAAACACCGAAATAAATGCCATAAACAGTGACACAACAAGCCAAAATAGCGACACCTAAAATAGTTTGAATCCAATAGTCAAATAGCAAAAAACGATATTTCGTATTCATGATTCAGATGTTTAACTGTGAATTGATGATACAAATTTATACTTGTTTTCTGAATTTTCAAAATAAATTGAAAGTATTTTCAATAATTTTTGAAAATTAGATTTGGCTTAATTAAGATATCAATTATGAGAGGTGTTTTGAACACAGATTGGAAGGATTTCCTTGATTGACACAGATTTTTCTATGATTTTCAGAGAAAGGGAGGATTTAAGGTGGGAAACAAATTTATAAAAAAGGTTTGGATACTGAGGGGGGCATTTTTTCAAATAACGCCCCCTCAGTATCACTGACCTTAAACAATAATTTTCAACATTAAGTAACATTTATGATAAAAGAGTTACTGTCTTACTACACGTTAATCTATGGCAATGGGTTTACTTGCGTCAATTTTTAACCACAATAAACCGCCAACGATAACGAGACAACCGATGATGCGTACAGGAATTTCATAACTACCTGTACTGTGCAAAATATAGCCAAATGCGGTCGCCATGATTGCAGAGCCTAATTGACCCGCCAAACCCATCGTTCCTGCCACTGTTCCTGCATTTTTGCCGCCAATATCCGTCGCTACTGCCCATGATACAGGAAGAGTGAAATCCTTGAAAGCCAAGCCCAAAGATAGGAAAATGATGGCAATATTGATGTTTTCGATAAAAGAACCCATAATCATACATATACCCGCCATCACTAAGCCGAACATACCGACATATCGTCTGCCCAATTTTAGACCTATTCTTTTTGTTAAAAAATCGGATACAAAACCGCCTGCAAAACAGCCCACAATGCCCATTATAAAAGGCAAAGAGACCATGAAACCGAGTTGTGCTTTCGGTATATTTCTGCCGATTTCAAGGTATTTGGGCATCCAAGACATATAAAATACGCGCCGTAGAGTAAAAAATGGTACATGCCCATCAATGCCCACATATTGCTGCTCCCGAAAATGGTTTTCCAAGGCAATAATGTATGCGTCAGTTTTTTTATAGTCCGTCCACTTTCGATTTTATCTACTTCAGCAGCACTGATGCCTTTCATGTCGCGAGGTTCGTCTTTGTACCAAAACCACCAAAAGGCTGCCCAAACAACACCGAGACTACCAAAAATGTAGAAAACAGCACGCCAACCATACATTTCCGCAAGGGCAATGGATAAAATAGGGGCTAATGCACCACCGACACGTGTACCCATCCAAACAATGGATTGCGCCCGACCACGTTCTGCAGCTGGAAACCAACGGGCTATCGCAACGGAAACGGTAGGAAATGCACCTGCTTCACCCGCACCAAATAGGAATCGGACGATGAGAAGGAAATAAAATCCAGACGCGAAACCTGTGAGTATGGTGAAGAATGACCACCAAATAACAATGCGTATGAGGGTAATTTTGGGTCCATATTTGTCCACCATCATCCCTGTTGGTATTTCAAATAAGCCATAAGCTAAAGAGAAAGCGGCTAATATCAAGCCCCATTGCTTGTCATTTAAGCCCAATTCGCCTGTTATAGAGCTACCAATGGCAGAAATCGAGTTTCTGTCTAAATACGTGATGATGGCAAATATGATAAATATGCCAACTACGAGATAACGTTTTTTCATCTTGTGTAAAGTTGATATTAATGGATAGTTGATAATGGATAGTTATATAATTAATTGATTATCAAAGAATTGTGAGATTGTCAACTATCCACTATCAATTATCCACTATTCCTTTTATTCTTTGTTTTGTTTTTAATCTAATATTTAAAATAAGGCTGACGAATATTAAAATGATACCTAAAAAACTTAAATAGGTATAGCTTTCGCCAAACCATAAAAAGCCTGTGATGATGGCAAAAACGGCTTCTAAATACTTGAATTGCGCCAAATAATTGGCATCGTCTTGTTGTTGAAAGGCTTTGGTCATATAGATTTGAGCCACAAAACCGAAAAATCCAACGCCTAAGAAAACCATGCTGTCTTCCAAATTGGGCGTAACCCAATAAGGTATCATAAACACTGCTGAAAGTAGGCTTGCGATGAGCATAAAATAAAATACGACCACAAAAGGGTGGTCATCGTCACCAATTTGCCGCAAAATAATGTACAATAAACCACCCGAAACAGCTGAAATAAGTCCAATGAATAAATCTATAGTCGCCACACGACTATCGAAACCTTTGAGCAATAGGACGCCGACAAATGCCAGAACGATATAAAACCATTGCTTTGTTTTTATTTTTTCATTCAACATCGCACCTGCAAACAAGGCAGTGAAAACAGGGGATAAATACTTGATAGTCACCGATGTACCTAAGGGCATACGTGGTAATATGTAGAAAAAAGAAAACATCGAAATCGTGCCAACAACACTTCTGACCAATATCAATTTTATGTTTTTAATCTTGAAAGTGATATGGTTTTTGAACATAAAAGCTAAACAAAAAACAGCCGTTACGATGGAGCGAAAAAATGTCTGCTCGATGGTCGGAATGCGCCCAACAGGTAAATATTTTATTAAGGATTGCATCGCTGTGAAACACAACGTGCTGATTATCATATACTTGACCCCCTCAGTAAGGAATTGTTTTTTCATGCGTTTTGCTTATCATTTTAGCATTAGGTTTTTCAAAAACAAAAAACCATATCCTAAACACTTTTTTTTAACGGAACACCTGTCCTTCCATAATTTTGCGAACTGTCCGCACAGTACCTACTTTTTTAACATTGATAGCATCACCTTTTTTCTCTATTTCAATGCTGACTTCGATAACACCCGACGGGTGTTCGATGACAACTATTTCCCTGTCTTTACCATCGGTTACGCCTACTTCATTAGCGACTGAACCTTTGATTTTCAAGGCTGTACCAATGCAAATCGCTCCTGTGACGGCATGAGATGGGTGCAAAGTATGCGGTGTCAAGTAACGAGACGTAATATTTGTGCCTTCTTTACGAGGCTTCGACAAGATAGCTACTTTCGGCAAAACGCTCTCTTTAACATCACCCAAACCCATACGTTCGCCTGCTTCAAGGCGGATTTTTTCGATTTTTTCCATTAGAGTGATATTTTTTTTGAAAAAATCCTCCCCCTCAGTACCGTCCATGCCTAAGTCACTCGCTTTCATCAAAACCATTGTTGAGCCAGCGTCTAACAACGTGACATCTATGCCTTGTATTTGCTCTTTGATTTTGCCCGTTGGCATCAGCTTGCCCGTTTTGCCGCCTACTTGGTCGAATAGGTACATCGCCACAGGGGCAGCTGTGCCAGGTACGCCGTCAATGTGCATATTGCCGTTGTATTCGACCTTTCCATTGGGTGTTTGTACGATTTCTTCGATAATAGAATTTGTGTTGATATTGTATATCATCACTTTTGTTTCAGGTTTCGTGATTTTCACTCACCCTTTTTCGATGGCGAAAGGACCGACACCTGCCATCATATTGCCACAAGGTGGCGTGGTGTCAACAACAGGATTTTCAATATCAATTTGTGCAAAAAGATAGTCCACGTCAATGCCTTTGCGCTTTGAAGGTTGCGCCATAACGACTTTACTCGTTACAGTCACCGTACCGCCCAGACCGTCAATTTGTTTGGCATCGGGTGAACCCATGACTTTTAAGAGGAATTTGTTGCGCTCGTCAATGTTAGAAGGCAAGTCGCGCATATCGAAAAAAGGTCCTTTCGACGTGCCACCACGCATATATGTACACGCAATGCCATCGTCATAGAGGCTTTTTTTGACCCCCTCAGTACGTGCGTTTTGAGCCTGTTGGTTTGTTTTGCAAGCCGTACCAAATGACAAAGTAGCGACTATGAAAACAAGCCAAAAGGTTTGGAATGTGTGTCTTTTTTGCTGTATTAATATTGCTGTATTCATGTCAGTATTGAATTTACGCTACTAATGACGCGCTTCGTTTGTAGGATAGGAACTTTATGTTCGGGGAACTTTAAAAGTTCCCCGAACATGGTACTCGAACCCATTTGCTGCGTCATTCGGTTTTAAACACCAACGCTTTACATGGT
>JAYTMI010000983.1:0-4809 GCA_043728625.1 Saprospiraceae bacterium
ACCCTTTTGATAAAAGGGTTGAAAGTAAAAAACAAAGCATCCGTCTTGCCGAAAATATAACTATCCAATGAGATGTTATACGTCTGTGCTAAAAGCGTCATTTCATCAGGCGTAAGCATTGTTTCGCAGCGTAAACGGCGATAGACGGCATCTTTTCTAACATCAAAAAGCTTCATCAAAGCTTCTATCATGTCGGAACGGTTCTCGAAATGATGGGTTTGTATCTCCTCAAAAAGGTAGGTTTGTAAATCACTATTTGCCATATTGTTCAATAGTTTTGGTTGTTCGCATCAAAAGTAATGCATAACATTTAGATTTCTGCCTATTTAATTGATATAGTAGAAAAAAAAATTTATCATTATCGAAATTTCGCACAAACCCCCTCAGTAAACGAGCGAACTTTGTACCATCAAAAAGAAAATTAAACAATCAAACAATTATTAATGATGGAAAAAAGATATAAAAGTTTGGCGGCGTTTTACCCATTTTATTTGAGCGAACACCGCAATCCGACAAGCCGAAAACTGCATTTCGTAGGCACAGCCTTGTTTTTGTCCATTCTCATTTACATTATTTTCACAGGTAAATGGGCTTCTTTTTGGGTAATTCCACTTGTCGGTTATGGTTTTGCATGGGTCGGGCATTTTTTTTTCGAGAAAAACAAACCCGCAACTTTTCAATACCCTCTGTACAGTTTAGCTTCCGACTTCATTATGTTTTGGGATATTTTGACAGGTCAAATTGGCAAAAAATTACAAAACATCGAAGACAATAAATGAAGCTAATTATTTGGTAAACAACATTTTATAAGCGCACCGAATCTAAAATCACAATTAATTTTTAACACAGAATTTTACAAAGTCCTTATAACGGACAAAAACAATCACGTCAGAACAATCTTCTTCTAACACTTCATTATTTCGCTCACTCATTATACTGAGGGGGCATCTTCACAACACTTTTCATCCAATTATTTCCGCTTTTTGAACCGTCATTTTTGTCGGTAGGGCAGACTATACTTCAACTGTAACGTTGATGAACGCGCCTATTGCCTAATTCAGTAACGCACAGACCATTGACTTTTGGTTAAACCTCGTATCGTTTTTCATTCGACCTGTATAGTGTCCAAAAACCAAATAGAAATGACCTCAACTAAACGAATTTTTTTTGTTAACCCAAGTATTTTTCTTATTTGACCTGTATGATGTCAAGAAACCAAGTAGTAATAATCTTAGTAATTTCTTGTTTTTTGTTAACCCATTCCTTTTTTTATTTAGTTTTTTAACGCAACTCAAAAGCCCTTTTAAACGTGTAGGCGGAGTGCAAAAGGCAAAAGGTCGCCTTGCTTTAAGATGTCCATAATATCAGAACTTGTGCGACGCAGCAAAATTTCAATATTTTTCAAGTAACTTTGTGTGTATTTTAAAATGCCCCATCGAAATGGAGAAATTTTAAAAATGACATAAAAGATTAAAACTTGTTTTTTATCTTGCCAATCCAAAGCGTTTAGAAGCGCCCAATTTTAGACAAAATTCAACTTTAAATATAAACATAAAAAGTGTGAAATATCTCAATTCCGTTCTTGAAACCGTCGGCAATACGCCACTTATTCGCTTAAATCGTGTCACTGCCCACATTCCTGCGTTGGTTTTAGCCAAGGTTGAAACCTTTAATCCAGGGTTAAGCATCAAAGACCGCATCGCAGTGCGCATCGTCGAAGGTGCTGAAAAAAGCGGTCAATTACGCAAAGGTGGCACTATCATCGAGTGTACAAGTGGCAACACAGGCATCGGTTTGGCAATGGCAGCGGCTGTCAAAGGTTATAAAATTATATGCACCGTCAACGATAAACAGTCGAAAGAAAAAATTCAGATGTTGCGTTCGTGGGGTGCAGAAGTCATCATCTGCCCTTCAAAGGTCAGACCCGAAGACCCACAGTCCAATTATTCGGTTGCAGAACGCCTTTCTGAAAAAATCCCTAATTCCTACTGGGTCAATCAATACGATAATCCGCTCAATCCACAAACACATTACGAATCAACGGGACCTGAAATCTGGGAAGCGACCGATGGCAAGGTGACACACCTCATTGCACCCGCAGGAACAGGTGGCTCGATATGCGGTACATCGCGTTTTTTGAAGGAGCAAAACCCTAAAATCAAGGTTTGGGGCGTTGATGCCTACGGCTCTGTCCTTAAAAAATACCACGAAACAGGCATTTTTGATGAAAAAGAGATGTATGACTACTCCATGGAAGGTGTCGGTCGTGAGTTTATTCCAAACTCTATGGACATGAGTCTGATTGATCATTTTGAGAAAGTAACAGACAAAGACGCCGCTTTAATGGGTCGCCGTTTGGTGCTTGAAGAAGGTTTGTGGGTCGGTCATTCTTCCGGTTCTGCCGTTGCGGGTTTGTTGCAAATGAAGCATCTTTTGAAGCCAACAGACATTGTTGTTGTCCTTTTCCATGACCACGGCAGCCGTTATATCGGTAAAATTTATAACGACGAATGGATGCGGATGAAAGGGTTCATCAGCGACGAAACCGATGAAGACCGCATCGAACAAGCGATTTTAAGAGAAATATAAAATATGGATGATGATAATACTGAGGGGTTTCATAATTCATCCTTTATAATTCATAATTCATAATTCAATTACGATATTTGCACCTTGTTTTCCCGTCAGTATCAAAACCCGCGTGGTATCAATTCGATGACCATGCGGGTTTTCATAAATAAAAAACCAATTAAGACTATCAATATCAAACAGAATTTAATAAAAAAAGAATATGGATTTATTTGAAAAAGTATTGGGCAAAGTCAGCCCACTCGGTAAGTATGCAGACATGGCACACGGTTACTTTATGTTTCCAAAATTAGAAGGAGACTTGGGTAATCGCATGATGTTCAAAGGAAAAGAAAAAATTGTTTGGTCACTCAATAACTATCTCGGTCTTGCCAATCATCCAGAAGTGCGAAAAGCCGATGCTGATGCTGCCGCAGAATGGGGTTTAGCCTATCCGATGGGTGCGCGCATGATGTCAGGTGAGTCTGTTTATCACGAACAACTTGAAAACGAACTGGCTGCACACGTTCAAAAAGAGTCGGGTTTGTTGCTCAACTATGGTTATCAAGGTATTTTGTCGGTCATTGATGCGATGGTTGACCGCCGCGATGTCATTGTTTACGACAAAGATTGCCACGCATGTATCATGGACGGCATCCGTATGCATTTGGGCGAGCGTTTTGCTTTTGAACACAACGACCACGAAAGTGCAGAGCGTCAATTGAGCAAAGCTGCTGTTGCGGCGGAACGTTCAGGCGGCGGAATCCTACTCATTACTGAGGGGGTCTTCGGTATGCGTGGCGATCAAGGTTGCTTACGTGAAATCGTTGCATTGAAAGAAAAATATAATTTCCGTATCCTTTTGGACGATGCACATGGCTTCGGTACGCTCGGTGCAACAGGCGCAGGCGCAGGCGAGGAGCAAGGTGTTCAAGACGAAATTGACATCTATTTCTCTACTTTTGCTAAGTCTATGGCAAGCATTGGGGCATTTATAGCAGGTGATGCGGAAATTATCAAGTATTTGCGCTACAATTTGCGCTCTCAAATTTTTGCCAAATCACTGCCCATGCCTTTCGTTATTGGCGGTTTGAAACGTTTGGAATTGTTGAAAACACAACCCGAATTGCGGTCAAAATTGTGGGAAAATGTCAAATTGTTACAAGACGGTTTGAAAGCACAAGGCTTTGACATCGGGAGCACAAATACCTGCGTGACACCTGTTTTCATGAAAGGCGAAGTCGAAGAAGCCTTGAATCTGATTGTTGACTTGCGTGAAAATCACGATATTTTCTGTTCCATCGTCGTCTATCCTGTCATTCCAAAAGGTATGATGTTGTTGCGCCTTATTCCAACAGCCTCACACACCAAAGAGGATATTGAATTGTCGCTTAAAGCCTTCGGCGAAGTTGCCGAAAAACTGAAAGCGGGGGCTTATGCTGTTGCAGAAGTGGCTTAGAAAATGAAGAATGATAAATTATAAATGATGAATTTAGAATTGATTTTAAATTTTAATTTTGTACTTTATTAAGTAATATTGTTAAACCCATAAGGCTTAAAACCTTATGGGTTTCTTATTTTATTAAAATTAAACGAAATAACTAAATAACAAACATGGATTACATTATCAGTGGTATTCAACAAGTCGGTGTCGGCTGTAAAGATATTTACGAAACATGGGCTTGGTATCGTCAATTTTTGGGCGCAGATACGCCCGTTTTTGATGAAAAGGCAACGGCAGGTTTGATGCTGCCTTACACAGGTGGACAGCCGCGTGAACGTCATGCTGTGTTGGCACTCAATATGCAAGGCGGCGGTGGTTTTGAGATTTGGCAACATACCGAGCATACCCCTCAGTATCCGACCTTCCCAATCAGTTTGGGCGATACGGGTATTTTTGCGACTAAAATTAAATGCCTCGATGTCGAAAAGACTTTTGAATCATTTAGAAAACGGGGTGCAAATGTCTTGTCCGCAGAAATAGAATCAACGCCCAATGCTGCAGAACGCTATTTTTGGGTCAAAGACCCTTATGACAACCTTTTCCAAATTGTAGAAGTCAAAAGCGGTTGGTTTCAAAAAACGGGTAAACTCACAGGTGGTGTTTTTGGTGTTGTGATGGGTACAAC
Source organism: Saprospiraceae bacterium (assembly GCA_043728625.1). GTDB lineage: Bacteria > Bacteroidota > Bacteroidia > Chitinophagales > Saprospiraceae > JAAFJT01. Next base: position 4,698 of record JAYTMI010000983.1, read on the forward strand.
GGATATTGAACGTACAACGGCTTTGTTCCGCGATGTTTTGGGTTATGATGAAGTGGTTTATGAAAAAACCGATGCTTTTGTGGATTTTAAACCCTTAACAGGCGGTCATAAC